>JANMIX010000244.1:0-5530 GCA_031376015.1 Acidimicrobiia bacterium
CGGCGACCCGGCGTAGTCACGTTCGAGTGCGTTGCGGATGGCGTCGATGCGTTCACCGTTGAAGGGCTGGAAGAACCGCGACTGCCGGCAGAACGTCTCGGTCACGTAGCCGTCCTCGCCGGGCAGGGCGTTGAGCTGCGCCAGTGCCTCGGCCAGGCCGGCATGGTCGATGTCAGCGGCGTCGGTGGCAATCCAGGTTCGGGCGAAGACCTCGCTGTATCGGGCCGTGTCCACTGCGGTCACCAGCGCTCCGGCCCGCTTGAACTCCTGGGCCACCCTGGTCGTACCCGTGAACAGGTCGACGGCGGTGCGGCCGCCCGAGCGGGCGAAGAGATCGCCGAGCACCGGCACGAGGCGACGCTTCGAGCCCAGGTATTTGATCACCGGCGGCCACGCAGAAGGTCCATCCCGGCATTGTCCACCAACGGCTCCCCGCACCGGTGTACCCGCCCGCTCCGCCGCGTCCTCCGGCATCCCCCGGCGAGGTCCGCGGCAGCCCAACCGCCTACCATCATCAGGTTCGCAACGGCAAGGGGAGAAACATGGACGGCGACATCGTCATCCGGGGTGGCACGGTCATCGACGGCAGCGGCGGGCCCGCCCGAGTTGCCGATGTGGCGGTATCGGGGGATCGCATCGTGGCCGTGGGCGAGGGCCTGCGGGGCAGCACCGAACTCGACGCCACCGGGCAGTTGGTGACGCCCGGGTTCATCGACATCCACACGCACTACGACGCCCAGGTCTTCTGGGATCCGGGCCTCACGCCGTCGGCGTACCACGGCGTCACCACCGTGGTGGCCGGTAACTGCGGGTTCTCCATCGCTCCCATCCGTCCCGATGGGGTGGGCATCCTGGCCCGCACGCTGCAGCACGTGGAGGACATGAGCTTCGACACGCTCTCGGTCGGTGTCCCCTGGGACGAGTTCGAGACCTTCCCGCAGTACCTGCAGGCCGTCGAGCGCCGTGGCACCAGCCTCAACTACGCGTGCTACGTGGGCCACACCGCGGTGCGGCTCTTCGTGATGGGGGAGGAGGCCTACGAGCGGGCCGCCACCGACGACGAACTGCAGCGGATGCAGGCGGTCGTGGCCGAGGCCATGGCCGGGGGCGCCATCGGCTTCGCCACCAGCGCGTCACCCACCCACAACGGTGACGCCGGCCGTCCTGTGCCGTCGCGCCTGGCCGGCCTCGACGAACTGGCGGCCCTGCTCGACCCCCTTCGCGCGGCCCACAAGGGTGTGGTGGCCCTGCTGCCCGGCGGTGTCTTCACCAACGCCGAGGTGTTCGACCTGCAGCGCAAGATCGGCCGCCCCTTCACCTGGACGGCATTGCTCACCATCAAGGGCTTCCCGTATCACCTCAAGGTCATCGAGGAGCACGACGCCGCCTGGGCCGACGGGGTCGAGGTGTGGCCGCAGGTGTCGTGCCGGCCGCTCGTGTTCCAGATGAACCTGGCCGAGCCCTTCACCCTCAACATGCGCAACTGCTTCAAGGAGTTGATGGGCATCAGCCGCGAGGAGCGCGTCGCCGCCTACCGCGACCCGTCCTGGCGGGCGTCGGCCTGGGAGGCGCTCAGCGGCGGCGACGGTGTGCTGCCCTACAACTTCACGACCCTCTCGGTGGCCGAGTCGGCCAGCCGGCCCGATCTGGTGAACCGTGAGGTCGTCGACCTCGCCGCCGAACAGGGCGTCACGCCCCTCGACGTGATGCTCGACCTGTCCCTGGCCGACGACCTCTCCACCCGGTTCTGGTCGGTGTTGGCCAACAACGACCCCGAAGGCATCGCCTGGCTGCTGCCGCGCGACAACGTGCTGCTCGGGCTGGCCGACTCCGGAGCCCACGTGTCGCAGTTGTGCGACGCCTGCTTCGCCACCGATCTGCTGGGCAACTGGGTCCGTGACCGCGAGGTGATGCCCATGGAGCGGGCCATCCACAAGCTCACCGCCGAGCCGGCGGGGGTCTACGGCCTGCACGATCGGGGCATGGTCGAGGTCGGTCGTAAGGCCGACCTGGTTGTCTTCGACCCGTCCACCATCGCTCCCGGACCGCTGCGGCGGGTGCGCGACTTCCCCGCCCACGGCGAGCGCCTCACCGCCGATGAGCCCTCTGGCATGACCCACACGCTCGTCAACGGTGTCCCCATCCGCCGCGACGGCGACATGGTGGAACTGGAGCAGCGCCCCGGCGTGCTGCTCCGGGGCTGAGGCCGCCCGTGGGCCACGTGACGGTGACGGTGGCCGATCACATCGCCACCGTCACGCTCGACCGCCCGCCGGTCAACGCCGTGAACCCGGCCACGATGGCCGAGATCCGCGACGCGTTCCGGTCGCTGGACGATCGCCGTGACGTGCGGGTGGCGATCTTCACCGCCGCCGGGGAGCGTGCCTTCATGGGCGGCGCCGATCTGGCCACGGCCGGGGTGCGGGACCGCTCCGAGGAGGTGCCCGCCACCGAGATCACCGACCCGGCCCGGGTGGCCCGCGACGCCATGTGGGCGGTGACCGACTGCGCCGTACCGGTGGTCGGCGCCATCAACGGCCCTGCCATCGGTGCCGGGGTGGCCTTCGCCGCCTGCTGCGACATCGTGGTGGCGGCCGAGCACGCCACCTTCGGCACGCTGGAGATCAACGTCGGCCTGCTGGGCGCGTCCTCGCACCTGGGGCTGATGGTGGGCCGGCACAAGGCCCGGGAGATGTTCTTCCTGGGGGAGAAGGTGCCCGCCGCCGAACTGCACCGCCTGGGGGCGATCCGCACGGTGGTGCCTGCCGCCGAGTTGATGGACGCGGCCATCGACGTCGCCCGCCAACTGGCGGCCAAGAGCCCCATCGCCCTGCGCCTGGCCAAGGAGTCGATGAACCGGGTGGAGTTCCTTCCCCTCAAGGAGGCGTACCGAACCGAGCAGGAGTACACCGCCCGGTTGCTGGGCTTCGAGGATGCGGCCGAGGCCCGCGCCGCGTTCTTGGAGAAGCGTGAGCCCGAATGGAAGTGGCGCTGACCGACCTCGGTCGCAGCGCGCCTCAGCGCCGGCGGGTCCAGCCGAAGCGAGGCGTCCGGTGCTCGGCGAAGGCGGCGAAACCTTCGGCGGATTCGCCGGAACGGGCCACCTCCTCGGCCCAGTAGGCCGCGGTAACCGGCGCGACGGTGCCGGTCCGCTCGATCTCGTCGATCATGGCCTTGGTGGCCTGCTGGGTCAGCTGCGAGCGCTGAGTGGCCAGCAGGTCGGTGAATGCGTCCAGCCGTTGCTCCGCCTCGGGGGGTGCGTGGACCTCGTCGATGAGGCCGATCCGTAGGGCGCGAGCGGCGTCGATCAACTCGGCCGAGTACAGCAGGTGCTTGGCTGCGGATGAACCCAGCAGACGAACGGCGCGCGTCATGGCGAAGGCGGGGTAGACGATGCCGAGCCGGGCCGGGGTGATCCCGAAGCGGGCGGTCGCATCGGCGATGCGCACGTCACAGGCGATGGCGATCTCGGCCCCGCCACCCACGCAGGATCCGACGACGAAGGCCACCGTCGGCTTGGGGAACGCGGCCAGCGCCTCATCGGCGGCCTCGTTGGCGGCGTGGTACTCGGCGGTGTCGACGGTGGCCAGTTGGCCGATGTCGGCGCCGGCGCAAAAGTGTTCGCCGGTGCCCCGTACGACCAGTACCCGAACGGTTTCGTCGGCCGCCAACTCGGTACAGGTCGAGGCGATGCCGCACCACATGTCGTAGGTGACGGCGTTGCGCTTGGCGGGTCGGTTCAACCAGAGGGTGGCGACCCCCTCGGCGCGGGTCACCCGCAGTTCAGGCTCGGACATGGGCACAGCTTCGCGTCCAAAACGGCAGCGACCCGGCATCCGGCGAGAAGGCCGGGTGCCGGGTCGGCTGGTCGATCCTGATCCTCAGGGGGCGACGGTGAAGCCCCACAGACCGCCGAAGGCCGCCAGTTGGCTGAGGCCCGGCGCGTTCTCGGTGATACCCGAGCCCATGTAGAGGTTCTTGCCACTGATCGCCACCGGGGAGGCGGGCGGCACGTTCATGGGCTGTGCCCGCAGGATGGCACCGGTGTCGCCGTCGAGCACCAGCAGCGCATCGCTGAAGGTGTCGGGCACGAACACCACGCCACCGGCGAACACGGCGGCGCCGTAGGCCGGACCGGCCGGTGCATCCCAGCGCACCGCGTGCGTGGTGGCATCGATGGCATGTACGCCGAAGGCCTGGTTGGGATGCTCGATGTTGTTGCGGAAGCTGTTCTGGGCGTCGTTCGGGCTGACCGGGATGGCGCTGGCGGCGAACACCGCATCGTGACCGTCGGAGAACTTGCCGAGGGCGGTGCTGCCGATCATGCCGCCGATGGCCGAACCGGTGGCCGCCTTGACGCTCCAGTTCACGGTGCCGTTGGCGCTGTTGATGGAGTAGTAGACGCCGTCCTTGCCGGCCTCACCGACCGTGCCCCCACCGGGGAACACGTTGGCCGTGGCTCCGAAGTCGAGGTCGAGGCCGTTCTTGGCCGGACGGGGTGCCATGGCCCACTTGAAGGCGCCGTCGCTCAGGTTGAGGCCGATCACCCCTTCCACCAGGACCTGGCCGGGCCCTTGGGCGGGGCCCACCCTTTCGGGATGGTTGCAGTTGCCCACACCGAACACGACAGTGCCGGTGGAGCGGTCGACCGAGGGCGACGACCACACGTCGTTGCAGCCGTGCTCCACCCGGTTGGGTGCGAAACCGGCCGACGTGACGCCGGTCTCGGGGTTGTACCACCAGTGCGGGGTCAGGTGGCCCGCAGCATCCATGTGCAGGCTGATGAGACCCGCGGGCCCCGCGGGATCCGACTCGTTGACGTCGAGGCCAACCAGCACCTGGGCGCCGCCGTTGCCGTCAGCGATCACCGCGGGCGAGGTCTCGATCTCGCTCGTGGTGCCGGCACCGCCCTGGCACGTGGTGTCCACCCGGTCGACGCAGAGGTGGTCCACGAGGGAACCGTCGTTGGCGTCGATGACGAACACGGTGCCGCCCGCGCCGACCACGAGCACTCGTCGGCTTCCGGCGTTGGTGACGGCCGCCGATCCGGGGATCTCGCCGAAGTCGACGATGTTCCGGTCATAGGCGGTGATGTCGAACGGAGCGGCCCAGGCCGCGGTCCCGTCGGCCTCGTTGACGGCGTAGACCTTGCCGTCGAACGTACCCGCGTACACCTTGTGGTCCGCCACCGTGGGTTGCGCGGTGATGGGTGAGGAGGTGTTGAAGAACCATGTGGGGCGCAACGTTGCCGCGTTGAGACGGCTGATGCAGGTGTCGGGGGTGGCGAAGGTGCGCTCCACCGACCCGCCGAAGGTGGTCCACTCCGTGGAGTGGCACGCACCCAGGGCAGGCAGGTCGGCTTTGGCCGCAGCGAGCGGCGTCAGCAGGGAGAGGGCGAGGGCGCCGAGGCCCATTGCCTTGGTGGGGATCCGCATGTCAGCAGCCCGTCCCGACGGCCACCTGGCCGGCATGGTTGGTCACGGGGGAGTCGGGGGCGGGTGCCACCGGGGTGCCGGCCACCACACCGCAG
>JANMIX010000259.1:0-1917 GCA_031376015.1 Acidimicrobiia bacterium
CCGGTTTCGACCGCGGTGGCCAGGTCATCGCACCCCTCAGCCTCGCCGCCGGCGGCGGCCACCGCCGCGCCGATGCGGGCACCGTTCTGGGGCAGCGTGAAGACACGTGTCGGCCACGGGCGTCCCGCCACGTAGGTGCCCAGTGGTGCGTAGTCGATCTCGCGGTCGAAGCCGCCGGCCAGCAGGGCCAGGCGCCGGCCGTCGAACACCTCGGCGGCCACCAGCGTGGGCAGCACGTTGGTCGACAGCGAATCGTCCACGAACTCGACGCCCTCGATCACCGCCACGGTGGTGAGGCGGTGCGGGAGGGGCTCATAGCCCTCGGCCGCAGCCGCGAGGCGGGCCGGGTCGGTGGCGCCGTCGATACCCGCCTCGGCCAGACAGGCGGCGGCCAGCACGGCGTTGCGTCGGTTGTGGGCGCCACGCAGACCCAGCGCGCCGGTCCACCCGGCCGCATCCACCTCGGCCTGCTTGATCCAGCGGGGGCCGGGCCGCAGCAGATCGACGTGCGCTCGCAGGCGTTCGTCGGTTCCGTTGGCCACCGTGATCCGGGCACCGGGCCGCCCACACAGCGACAACTTGTCGGCGAAGTAGCGCTCGGGCGAGCCATGCCAGTTGAGGTGGTCCTCGTGCAGCGAGGTCACGCCAACCACCGCCGGCGAGGACCACAGGTCGGTGGCCTGGTAGCTGGACACCTCGATGATCCACAGTGCCGGGTGCTCGGGGGCGTCGGGCGCCCACGGCACCCCGCCCAGGTTGCCGCCCAGGAAGCAGTCGACACCCAGCCCCCGTGCCAGGTGGCCGGCGAGGGAAGTGGTGGTGCTCTTGCCCTTCGTGCCGGTGATGCCGATGACCGACTCGGGGTCGACGCTCTCGAGCCAGAGGCCCAGCCCTCCCACCAAGATCACCCCAGCCGCCTCCAACGCCCGGGCCGCGTCGCCGTAGCGGGAGATCCCGGGCGCCTTCACCACGACCTCGCAGCCGGCCAGGGCATCCATGCCGCCCTCGGCGGTGGCCGTCACCCCGGGGTCGCGCGGCTGGTCGTCGACCACCGCCGCAGGGGTGATCGCCAAGGCGCGCAGCCGGGCGAGGGTGGCGCGGCCCTCGGCGCCGACCCCCCACACCCCCACGGCGCCGTCGCGCAGGTCAGTCCAGCGCAAGGGTGCGCACGAGGGCATCGGGAAGATGATGATCGCTGAGCGGCGCCAGCAAGCGCTCGGCATCGGCATGGGCCACCGCGGCGGCGTTGCCGAGTTCGGTGCGGAGGCGATGCAGGAGGGTGGTGGCGGCGCGGTCGGGGCGGTCGCAGGCGAGGGTGAGAGCGGTGCGGCACTCGTCCACGTCGCCGACGCACTCGAAGGGCTTGCGACCCTCCCCGATGCCGAGCAGGTCCTCGAAGCGGGGTTGCAGCGCAGGGTCGGCCAGCGGTTCGTGGCCACTGAAGAGATCCTCGAGGGCGGCGGTGCTCAGGAAGGGCGACAGGATCAGGTCGATGAAGCAGCACTTGTCGCACTGTCCGCACCAGTGATCGAGGCGCTGAGCGGGGTCGAGGTGGAAGGCCCGGTTACAGCTGTGAACCACCGAGTGGTACTGCGTGAGCGCCGCGAAGCGGTCGGCCACCCACAACTCGCTGAAGGGCCGCAGTAGCGAGAAGTAGTCGGGGCCACCGTCGATCGCCCCGGCCAGCACCTGGCGGAATCCGTTCTCGAAGACATCGCTCTTGGAGTACTGATGGTTGATCGTGCGCCCCTCGACCTCGAGGTTGCCCCGCGATGCCGACCACTCGTTCGACATGACGACCTGGCCTCGGCCGTCGAGGACGGCCACGAGCACGGCGATGGCGGACAGCACGCCGGTGATGGGGACATGGCCGTTGAAGTACTGCCCGGGCACCGCCGGGCGAAGGATGCCGGGGTC
>JANMIX010000291.1:0-2531 GCA_031376015.1 Acidimicrobiia bacterium
AACTGGATGGCGTTGAGGCCCATCTCGGCCACCGCCGAGGGATGCTGCTCGGAGGATCGCTCCAGGAATCGCTGCACCACCTCGAGGGTGGTGGCGTTGGAGAGCGGATACTGGCCGGGATCGTCCACCCAACGCCGATCGATCAGGCCCACCTCGATGGCCGTGTCGAGCGCGTCGGGCCGATTTCGCAGGAATCGGGCGAACCGCTCGGCCACGGCGGTCTTGACCATGCCCAACCTGGCTTCCCCGGTGTCACGGGCGTCGTCCGCAATCGGCACCGCGACAACCTACGCCGCCTCCGGACCCCGAGCGCGCAGGTAGAGCGTCCTGCCTCGCAGGATCCGCCCTCGGGCCGGTACGTTGGGAGATCCATGATCGAAGCGATCAACAGCCCGGACGATCTCCGGCGGCTCTCGTACGAGGAACTGGACCGGCTCGCCGTCGAAGTCCGGGAGTTCATCGTCGACGCGGTGAACCGGCACGGGGGTCACCTGGGGTCCAATCTGGGCGCCGTCGAGTTGACGATGGCGGTCCACCGAGTCTTCGACTCGCCCCGCGACATCATCCTGTGGGACACCGGACACCAGGCCTACGTCCACAAGATCGTGACCGGCCGGCGCGCCGACTTCGACACGCTGCGCCAGCGCGGAGGGCTGTCGGGCTACCCCAGCCGGACCGAATCGCCCCACGACTGGATCGAGAACAGCCACGCCTCCACGGTGATCAGCTACGCCCACGGCATGGCGGTGGCCCAGGAGAGCGGCCTGGGCGAGAACCGCCGCATCGTGGCGATCATCGGCGACGGCTCGATGACCGGGGGGATGGCCTTCGAGGGGCTCAACAACCTCGGTCACTCGAGGCGCAAGGCCATCATCATCCTCAACGACAACGGCCGCTCCTACGCCCCCACCATCTCCATGCTGGGCGAGAGCGTCGCCCGTCTGCGGGTGAACCCCTCCTACATGCGGAACCGGGCCCGCCTCGACCGGGTGGTCAACCAGATCCCGGTGCTCGGCAAACGCATCGGGCGCGGCATCGGGGCCACCACCGCGGCGTTGCGGGAGTACTTCGAACCACGTGCGTTCTTCGAGGACCTCGGCGTTCGCTACACCGGCCCCTTCGACGGCCACGACGTGAAGGGCCTCGAGTCGGCACTGCGCCACGCGGCCGAGTTCGACGGCCCCATCGTGGTGCATGTGCTCACCGACAAGGGCCGCGGTTACGGGCCAGCCGAGAACGATGAGGTGAAGCGCCTCCACGACGTGTCCGAGGCCAAGCCGGGGTCGTTCACGGCTGCCTTTACCGAGGCCATGCTCAAGGCCGGTGAGGAACACCCCGAGCTGGTGGCCATCACTGCGGCGATGCCCGACTCCACCGGTCTGCTGCCCTTCGCCGAACGGTTCCCCGGTCGGCTGATCGATGTCGGTATCGCCGAGCAACACGCCGTCACCGCCGCGGCCGGCATGGCCATGGGTGGGCTACGGCCCGTCGTGGCGCTGTACTCCACCTTCCTGACCCGGGCCATCGACCAGGTCACCTACGACGTGGGCCTGCATCGCCAGCCCGTCATCTTCTGCCTCGACCGGGCCGGCATCACCGGCGACGACGGCCCGTCGCACCACGGGGTGCTCGACATGGCCCTGCTGTCACGCGTCCCCGGCATGACCATCCTGGCGCCGTCGACCTATCAGGAACTCGGCCAGATGTTGCGCGACGCCCTCACGATCACCGACGGTCCGGTGGCGCTGCGCTGGTCCAAGACCATGCCCCGCTCGGTGGCCGACCACGAGGTCGGTCACGGCCTGCACGCACGCAAGGTGCGCACCGGCACCGATGTGTGCATTCTGGCCGTCGGCAAGATGCTCGACGCCGCGCTGGCGGCGGCAGACACGCTGTCCGGTGAAGGGGTCGACGCCACCGTGTGGGACGTGCGCTGCGTTCGCCCCCTGGATCCGGCGATGGTGGACGATGCCCTCCGACATCCCGCCGTGGTCACCGCCGAGGACGGTATCCGCGAAGGCGGCGCCGGTGCCGGCGTGGTGAGCGCCCTGGCCGACGCTGCGTTGGAGGCCGGCTGCGTGCCCCCGCCGATCACCGTGATGGGTACCCCGGCGGAGTTCCTGGCTCACGGCAAGCCGGACGTCATCCTCGCCGAGTTGGGCCTCGACGGTGCCGGGGTCGCAGCCCAGGCCCGCCGGGTGCTGGCCAGCCTGGCGGCGGCCACCGTGGCGCCCGCCGCCGTTCCGAAAGTGGCCGATCAGGAATAGAAGGGGTTGGCGCCCTGGTCGTGATCAGTGGTGTCGACGACCTCGGTGATCTCGGGAATGTTGGCCAGGATGGCCTTCTCGATCCCCTCGCGCAGCGTCAGTGCCGACATGGCGCAACCCTGGCAGCCGCCGCCCATGGCGATGTGGGCAGTGACACCCTCGACCCTGACCAGAGTGGCCACACCCCCGTGCGCGGCGATGGCGGGATTCACCTGTACGTCGAGGAGGCGACGGATCTTCTCCTCGGTCGTGCCCGTGAGCTCG
>JANMIX010000310.1:0-8348 GCA_031376015.1 Acidimicrobiia bacterium
CAAGACCGTGGACCTGTCGACCTTCGCGGTGCGTGCGCTGGCGGGCCTCGCCAACCCTCGGCACCTCGTGCTGAGCAACGATGGGCGCACGCTGTTCGTGACCCTCAATGCGGAGGGCTCCGTCGCCGCCGTCAGCGCCCAGACGGGTGCCTTCAAGGGGAAGGTCCGCACCGGCCAAGCGGCTCGATCGATGGCCATCTCCGGCGACGGTGAATCGCTCTACGTCGTGAACTACGACTCGGCGACGATGACCAAGGTGGCAACCGACGATCTGCGCATCCTGCAGCACGTGAACACCGATCCTCATCCGATCGGCATCACCTACGACCCGGTCACCGGCTCGGTGTGGGTCGCCTGTTACGGCGGTTCACTGCTGGTCTTCGCCGACGGTTGAACCGCGGGGCACCACTCGCACCGTCGTCAGGCCGCAGGTGGGTGAATGGCTTCTACGGAGGTGAGGGGGACCACCAGGTCGTCGTCGCCGTCGACGATCCAGAGGCTCTTCGACGTGCACGAGAGCAACGTGCCGTGCAGCGTCCCGGCCATGGTCTCCACGTCGACTCTGCGGCCGAGTAGGGACCGTACCTCGGTGCTGAGGTTCGTCATGCCTACCGGGTTTACCGTGGCCGTGCCGCCAAAGCGCGGATGGTCGATCACCGTGCACACTCCTGTCGCATTCGGGTGCGGTCAGCACCGGGATCCAACGGCGGTGCGTACCGCCCAAGGTGAGCGCGGACGCCCGAGGGGTGATACACCCGCAGGGCCCGCCGATCGGGCACCATCGGCGGCGCTGGTACGGTCCGGCGCATGGTGCGCTACGGGGCCTTCGTGCCGCAGGGATGGAAGCTCGAACTGGCCGGACTCGGCCCAGCCGAGGCATGGGCGACAGCCAAGGACATCGCTCGCCGAGCGGAGGCGGCGGGCTACGACCATCTCTGGGTGTACGACCATGTCGAGACTGTTCCCCGACGCGAGCCCACCCATGTCTTCGAAGCGTGGACGATGTTGGGGGCGCTAGCCGAGTACACCGATCGCGCCGAGCTCGGCCAGTTGGTGACGTGCGCGTCGTACCGCAACGCCGGGTTGCTGGCCAAGCAGGCCGCCTGTGTCGATGTGATGTCGGGCGGCAGGGTCATCCTCGGAATCGGCGCCGGTTGGTACCACGAGGAGTACGCCGCCTACGGCTACGAGTACCTCCCCGATCGGGCCCGGCTGACGGCCATGGAGGAGACCATCACCGCCTGCCGGCGTCTGTGGTCCGAGGAGCGCGTCACCTTCGAGGGTGAGCATGTCCGTCTGGCCGGCGCGCTGTGCGACCCCAAGCCGCTGCGGACGCCGCCGGTGTGGGTGGGCGGCGGGGGCGAGAAGGTGACCCTGCGGATTGCGGCCCGCCAGGCCGATGCCACCAACTGGCAGGTCGGCTTGGAGGCCTTCCGGCGGAAGTCGGGGTTGCTCGAGCAGTACTGCGAGGAGATCGGCCGTGACTTCGCCGCGATCTCGCGTACGCATGGTCCGGACTGCCGGCTCTTCGACAGCGAGGCTGATGTGCAGCGGTGGCTCGACAGCCCCGGCGGCGGGCATCTCTGGGGGAGCGCGTCGCACGAGGACTACCTGCAGGACAACTTCGTGGGCACCGTCGACAAGGTGATCGGCGACGTGCAGGCCTATGTGGATGCCGGGTGTAGCCAGTTCGTGCTGTGGTTCCGCGACTACCCGTCGGCGGAGAGCATGGAGCGCTTCATGTCCGAGGTCGCGCCCCGTATCTCAGGCTGACGACCGCCGGCGGGTCTCTGATCGGCTTCAGGCCATTCGGCACCCTCGGGTAGGTTGATCCGCCATGTCTTCCCCCCAGCCTCCTCGCGCCGGCGTGCCTGCAGATGCGAAGTCGAGTCTCGAAACACCCGCGACACGATCCTGGGCGCGCCGTTTCACGCAGGTCATGCCCCAGTCGAAGCTGCTGTATGTCGAAACACCGAAGGTGGCGTGCACCTCGATCAAGCACGCGCTGATGCGCGTCGACGGGCGGGATCCGGCGACGGTCGTGTCCGACAAGGCCGAGGTCTCGCAGACAATGACCGTCCACGACCGCCACATCTGGCGCCTGCCGTCGCTCCTCGATCTGTCGCCCGCACAGCGGGCTTCGGCGCTCAACGGCACCGACGGATGGTTCTCGTTCGCCGTTGTTCGTGACCCGTTCGAGCGGGTGGTCTCGCTGTGGACCCAGAAGGTGCTGCTGTCGGATCCGACGTCGATCAAGTTCGGCATCGACCCATATCCGGTCGAGCCGGGTGGCCCCGCGGTCGAGCTACGGGCGTCATTCGACCACTTCATCGAACAGCTGCAGTCGAACTGGGCACACCTGCGGACCGACGGCCATTTCGCCCCGCAGGCGGAGGCGGTCCGGGCTGACCTGGTGGACTACTCGGCGCTTGTCCTGATCGGGGAGATCGGCGATCTGGAGCGCAGGGTCGCGGACCATCTGGCCGGCCATGGGATCGCGTTCCCGGGTTTCAAGCGGCACAACGAGGGACTGCGTCTTCACTGGTCCGACGTGGGTTCGGAACACGTGGCCGAGACCATCAGGCACCTCTACGTCGAGGACTTCACACAGTTCGAGCTGAGCGACGCCACACCCGCCTTCGCAACGTCGAGCAGAGCGTTAACCGCCATCGAGACCCAGCTGTTGCGAGAGGTGCGCGACCGGAACCAGCGGATCTACGACTTGGCCGAGATCGCCCAGAGCCGGCTCGGGAGTTGGTACGCCTTCCGGGAGATTTGGCGCGGCGCCAACAAGCGGGTCCGGGAGATGCGGTCGCGCAAGGGGTGATCTGACCTGGAGCCTGCTCCCTCGCCGGCACGTGCGGCCGGCAACGAGCGGGGCTCGCGGTGTCTCGCTCAGCTGTCGGCTTTGGTCTTGCCCTTGGCCTTCATCATCTTCTTCCACTCGCGGACCTTGGCCAGGGCCTCGGGCCCGTCGATGTCGGCCACCGAGCGCCGGGTCAGGTCGGAGAAGGGCGCCGCGGCCTGCTCCCAGCCGGCGGGCGTGAGCGAGAACCGCTTGGCCAGGATGGCCATGAAGATCTTGGACTTCTCGTCCCCGTAGCCGGGAAGCGCCTTGAGTCGGGTCAGCAGTTCGTCGCCGGTCTTCACGCCCTTCCACACCTTGGCGGCGTTCCCGTCGTAGTGATCGACGACGTAGCGGCACACGTCCTGGATCCTTCTCGCCATCGAACCCGGGAACCGGTGCAACGCCGGTGGTCCCTTCACGATGGCAGCGAACTCGTCGGGATCCATCGCGGCGATGGCGGTGGCATCGAGGCGTCCCAGCCGTTCCTTCAGACGGTACGGCCCGATGAACGCCCACTCCATCGGGATCTGCTGGTCGAGCAGCATGCCAAGAAGTAGCGCGAGTGGGTCGGTGTTGAGGAGCCGATCGGCCTCGGGGTTGCCGGTGACGGCGAGGGTGCCCTTCATGGCGCCATGATCGCACGGGATTGGATCGACCGGAGCAGACCCTGCGGCGTTCCTACCTCGGACCAGCGGAACATTGCCGCGTGGTCGTACATGCGACAACGAAGAGGTAAACGCCTCTACCTCATCGGCATCTTCTGATTGTCGCGCCGGTCATCCGAACCGGTCGGGCTCGACCCAGCAGAGCTCGACTTCCATGCCGTCGGGATCGACGCATCGGACGCTCGAGATCAGAGGCAGCTCGCTGGCTGTCGGCGGCCATGAGATCCTGCGCGTAGACGGTCACGAAAGCGCGCGCTGGCGGTCACGAGAACCGCGCGGTGGTGGCCACCAGATCTGCGTAGCTCCCTGATCGTTGCCCGAGGGCATCCACCCTCTGGGCGCTCCTCCTGGGGTGTCTTGGGCGTGCTCAAGCACCCTCGACTCCCCAGGAGGAGCACGTGAAGCATCGCGAGGAAATCATGCAGATCCTTGAAGCGTTCGACCTGACCCAATCGTTTCGAGATGCCGGCGAGTTGGCTGGCTGCTCGCCGAACACGGTGGCCCATTGGGTCGCGCGCCGTGACGCGGGTGAGCTGACCGCCACGGCGGTGCAGCGGCCGCAGCTGATCGACGAGTTCCTCCCGAAGTTGGAGGAGTGGATGGAGGCCAGCAACGGAAAGGTCCGTGCCGACGTCGCCCACGACAAGTTGACGGCGATGGGCTACACGGGTTCGGAGCGGACCACCCGCCGGGCCGTCGCGACTGCCCGCAAGGCGTGGGACGCGGGGCATCGGCGGGTGCATCGCCCGTGGGTGCCCGAGCCGGGGTTGTGGTTCCAGTGGGACTTCGGTGACGGCCCGAGCGTGGCCGGCGTCAAGGCGGTGTTGTTCTGCGCTTGGTTGTCGTGGTCCCGGTTCCGGGTGGTGCTTCCCATCCGCGACAAGACCTTGCCGAGCGTGATCGGCTGCATCGACGCGACGTTGCGTCGCTTCGGTGCCTGCCCGACGTACGCGCTGACCGATAACGAGAAGACCGTGACCATCGAGCATGTCGCCCGGGTCGCGATCCGCAACCCTGACATGGTCGCCGCGGCCGGCCATTACGGCCTGTCGGTGGTGACGTGCCTGCCGGCAGACGCGCCGTCCAAGGGCGGCTCGGAAGCAACCGTGCGGGTCGCGAAGGCCGATCTGGTTCCGACCGACGCGAACCTCCTCGAGGACTATCCGGACTGGGCGGCGCTCGAGTCGGCGTGCGAGAGCTTCTGCGTCGAGGTCAACGCTCGGCCGCATCGGGTCACCCGGCGGGCACCGGTGGAGATGCTCGCCGAGGAACAGTCCCGGCTGCACCGCCTGCCCGAGCATCCCTACACCGCCGCGTTCGGGGAGACCCGCTCGGTCGGATGCCCACAACCGATGGTGCAGCTCGACTGGTGCCTGTATTCGGTGCCGGCGCGCCTGGCCGGTGAGATCGTGTGGGTGAGGCGCCGCGGTGAGACCGTGATCGTCACC
Source organism: Acidimicrobiia bacterium (assembly GCA_031376015.1). GTDB lineage: Bacteria > Actinomycetota > Acidimicrobiia > Acidimicrobiales > JACDCH01 > JANMIX01. The sequence continues at coordinate 4,962 of JANMIX010000310.1, forward strand.
CACGTCGGGGCCGACGGCCCCGTTGAGGTCGCCCGCCACGCGGTGACCACACCGGGCAACCCGCGCGTCGATGACAGCCACTTCCCGCCGGCCCCCGAAGGGCCGTTGAACCGGACGCCGGTGCCGGCCAACGCGGCGGAGGCCGAGTTCCTGGCCATCGGCGACGGCGCGGTGCTGTGGCTGAAGGAGGCCGGGGCGGTCGGGGCGAGCAGGGTGCGGGCCAAGATGGCCGACGCCGTCGCGCTCGCGAAGCTGTCGGGGGTCGGCCCGGTCAACTGGGCGCTCGGCCACGCCGCGGTCTACGGCCGCTTCGCCGAGCGCGACCTGGCGTCGATCATCGCCCACCGCGCCGCCGCCACCGACGGCGCAACCCAGCGCGCCAGCGAGGACCACAGCCTCCAAGCCGGGACCGACGCCTGGAAGGAGTTCGGGCGATGACCGGCATGCCGATCACCACCGACATGCACGGCAACCGTTACGCGGCGGTGCACGTCGAGGAGCTCGACGAGTGGGCGTGGCTGCTGGGCCGGCTCGAGGACTGGCTCCTGCACGCACAAGACGAGACCGTCGAGGACTGGAACGACTTCACCGGGCCCTGCGGCGCCCGCATCGACGAGATCGTCTACGTGCCCAGCCACTGGTCGGCCCGCATGCGCAACCTGTCGGGGTTCCGGCCATGACGACGCGAACCCCGACACCGCCGCCGCTCGACGACGACCTCGAAGCGCTCCTACGACGCATGCGGTTGCCTCACATCCGCCGCAGCGCGCCCGAGGTGCTCGCCACCGCCCGCGCACAACGATGGGAACCAGCCGAGGTCCTGCGCGTCCTGCTCACCGAAGAAGTGGCCGGCCGAGACCGATCCTCCACCGCGACACGGCTCGCGGCGGCCGGGTTCCCCACCGGCAAGACCTTCGACACATGGGACCCCGAGCTGTCCTCGATCCCCGCCCCCACCCAGACGGCGCTACGAACCCTCGAATGGATCGGGCGCCGAGAGAACCTCGTCGTGTGCGGCCCCTCCGGCACCGGCAAGACGATGTTCCTCGAAGCACTCGGCCACACCGCGGTGGCCGCGGGCCGCAAGGTTGCGTGGTTCAGCCTCGAGACCCTCGGCATCCTCGTGCGCCGTCACCGCGCCGACGACTCGGTGACCCGAGCCATCGCCCGGATCCTGCGCGCGGATCTGATCGTGGTCGATGACATCGGGCTACTCCCCGTCGCAGTCGACGCCGCCGAAGGCCTCTACCGCCTCGTCGACGCCGCATACGAGAAACGCAGCGTCGCTGTCAGCTCGAACCTTCACCCCAGCGGCTTCGACGAGATCATGCCCAAGACCCTCGCCGGCGCCACCGTCGACCGCCTCCTGCACCACGCCCACCTCTGCGCCACCCTCGGCGACAGCGTCCGCCTCGCCCAAGCCACCGCCGGCAAGGGGGTGACGCCCCTGACCTGACCACCCGATTGCAGATCTGGTGGCCGTCACCGCGCAGAACTCGTGCCCATCACCGCGCAGTTCTCATGACCGCCACCGCGCGGATCCTGCTGACCCTTGACACTGGCGGTTCCGTCGGACACGCCCAGCGCCACGAGCCGGTCGCGCAGGACGTCGAAGGCTTCCCGTGATGCCGCGTTGATGCCCATGTGATCAAGGCGGCCTCGTTGGAACATAGGCCCGTCCGAGCTGGGCTGTGTGCTGCCGTGGCGCTCGAAGGCGTGCAGCACCGTGCTCGATCCGCCAAAAGTCGAGGCGATGCTCGGAACCGACCACGACCGCCGCCACGTCGGCCAGACCGCGTTCGTCACACTGATCACCAAACGCGCCAGCCTCCGCGTCACAGCCGAGGAAGCGTTAGACACCTACTGGTCCCTCGCCAGTCCCGACAGCCTGCTCGTTCGCACCCGGGGATGGTCCCCCGACCGGTACGAAGCGTGGCTCGCAGATTCCCTCGCCAGGCTCGTGCTCGACACCACTGAGGTGGACTGAGCGCTCCCAGATCTCGCTTGGCGGCCCCCAAAGCGGGAGCGATCAGCGGGTCCGGTGTCGACGGTCGGTCGGTGCCAAGCTGTGGCCATGAGCGACGAGACGAACCCCTCCGTGACGGACGTCGTGAACGAGTTCGGTGCCGCGTGCAATTCACACGATCTCGACGCGGCGCTCAACCTGTGCTCCGAACATGTGATCTTCGAATCAACAATGCCGCCAGACGGACAACGGGCCGTCGGTCACGCGGCGCTACGAAATATCTGGACCCCTGTCTTCCAGAACCTCGAGACGCACGTCGACGTGGAGGAGACGATTGTCACGGGCGACCGCGTGATCCAGCGTGTCCGCTACTCGTGGGGCGATGGACATGTCCGGGCCGTCGATCTCTACCGCGTCACCGACGGCAAGGTAAGCGAGAAGCTGTCCTACGTGAAGGGCTGAAGGCGGTGGGTGATACGTCGGGTGAGCAGGCCGAGGTCACACGATGCCGTGGCTCGCTCGTGACCTTTGCACGAGGCCATTTCGTCATCCTCGACTGATCTGCGAGGCCATATCGATCTCGATATACTGGGACCGTGTATGGCACCTTCGTTGGAGAGGCTCGTCGCAGCCGGGGCCTCACGCAGGCGCAACTCGCCGCAGTCTCGGGCGTCGAGCAGACGAACATCTCGGCGATCGAGCGCGGGCACCGGGTCCCGAGCGCGCTGACGTTGCACCGCCTGCTCCACGCATGCGGGTATGAGCTCACCGCGAGCGCGGGCGAGCGTTCGATCGGGTGCCCGCCGCCCGGAGGCGACGAGCTGTTCGAAGACCTGTTGAGGTCGAGGCCCGACGAGCCGACCATCGTGGGTCCCGCCACCCCGATCGCGACGCGCGTGAAGGTGCTCACCGCGGTGCTCGATGCTGCCGAAGCAGTCGTGCGCAATCGCTGATGGACTTCGTCGAGCTCATCGTGGCGGTGCACGCCCATCTCGAGGGCGCGCACCTCAGTCACGCGTTCGGTGGGGCGCTCGCGCTCGGCTACGTCGCTGAGCCTCGCGGCACCGTCGACATCGACGTCAACGTGTTCGTGCCCGGCGACGACCTCGATCGGGTGATCGGTGCTGTTGCACCGCTCGGGTACCACCCGATCGAACGTTCGAGCGAGCGGGTGCCGATCGCCGGGGTGCGGTTCACGCACGTCGAGGAGCCGTTCCCGCTCGATGTGTTCCCCTCGCTGCACGATCGCTACCGCGAGGCCGAACGACGGCGCGTCCTGCACCCCTTCGGCCGGCACGCCGACGTCCTCCCGTTCCTCTCAGCCGAGGACCTCTGCGTCTTCAAGCTGTCATTCGGTCGAGCCAAGGACTGGGTCGACCTTGCGGCGATCGCTGACGCGGGACAGCACCTCGACGTCGACT
>JANMIX010000365.1:0-6112 GCA_031376015.1 Acidimicrobiia bacterium
CACCTCGGGGTGCAGGGCGGCGAAGGCGGCGGCCTCGGTGCGGCTGCGGGCGCCGGTCTTGGCGAGAATGTTGCTCACGTGGTTCCCGGCCGTCTTCACGCTGATGAAGAGCCGTTCGGCGATCTCGGCGTTGGTCAACCCGCGGGCCACGAGCCGCAGGATCTCGAGCTCACGGTCGGTCAGCCCCCCGGTGCCCTTCCGCCCGACGTGGCTGCGATCGCCCAGCTCGCGTAGCAACGCCCGGGCGACGTCGGCCATGCGGCTCGCGCCCGCGGCCTCGAACGCCGCGAGGCCGAGGCTGGCCTCCACGCGAGCGACCGCGGGCCGCTCCGTCCTGGTCGCCTCGGCGAGACCGAGATGGGCGTGCGCGACCTCGAGGAGGCCGTCAAGGCCGGCGTAGTGATCCAGGGCGCGCTCGAATGCTGTCGCAGCCGCCTTGTGATCGTTGACCTCGAATGCGGCTTGTCCCTGGAGTAGCGCGGCGGCGCCGGCGGCCCGCCGGTTGCCGGAAAGCGCGGCGATCGAGTTGATTCGCTCGACAACTGCGTCGATCCCATCACGATCGCGGTCGGCGATCGCCGCTCGGCCCAGGATCGACAGTGCACCCACGGCCACGAGCCCCTCCCCGTGGCGGCGGATCCACCGCTCCGCCAGCGTGCGGGCGATGTCTGGCTCGCCCCGCGCCAAGGCGAGGCGGGCCCGGGCCACCAGAGTGCTGTCCGTGTCGTCCTCGCCGAGCAGCTCCACGGCCTCCTCGAGGCGCCCCTGCAGCACGAGGAGCTCGGCCAGCTTGGCGACGGGTGGTCCGCAGCGCGCACGATGGCCGGTGCCCTGCAATCGGTCGATCCCGAGGCGGAGATGCTCCTCGGCGGCCTGCCAGTTGCCGTCCACCGAGTGCATCTCCGCACAACAGGTCGCACAGAACGCGGCCAGCGGTGGGTAGCCCTGCTCGGAGTTGACTCGGCGCACGACCTCGAGCCAGCTGGCAAATCGGCCACGCTCCCCGGCGGCCTCGGTCGCTCGGGCGAGCTGGCAGCACAGATCTCCCAACGCACTGACGTGTTCGAAGTCAGCAGCTGTCGCCGTGGCCATGGCCTCGTCGAACACGGTGATGCCGGCGTCCAGTTGACCCGCAGCCACACGGGCCCAGCCCAACCGAGCGAGGGCCAGCACCTCGAGCTCGGCGTCGATGTTGGCCCGGGCCGCATCGAGGGCGTGTGCGGCTCTCGCGGCCTGATCGCTCCGCGCGGCCGCGAGGGCGGCATGACCCAGCGCGATCCACCCCGCCGCCCCGCCCGCGGTGGCGCCGTCCGCCATTGTTCTGGCGCGAGCGAGCCATCCATCCGACGCTGCCTTGAGGCCGAGTGCGTCGGCGTACTCGATCGCGATCCAGACGGCGCCGCGAACCGCTCGATCGAGAGCACCGACTGCGCGCCATCGGCCCACTGCCCATTCACGCGCCGTGATCGCCGCGCCCACGTCGCCAGCCCACCACCGTGCATCCGCGAGACCGTCGAAGACCTCGGCCGGTATGGCGTCTTGAGTGTCGGTGACGGCTTGCTCCAACAAGGTTCGGGCGCGGTCCCAATCCCTCGCCTCGAGCGAAGCGAGACCGTCGGCGACCGGATCTTCAGCCACGGCCCCAATGTAGAACTGATCGCGACCAGACGCCTTTGGGGGTTGCCCATGATGACGGTCACGGACGGCGGCGAAGCGCCTGATCGCTCCGGGGTGCGTCAGGCCGGCGGGAGGAAGGGGAACGCCGCGCTCGGGATGCCGGCCAGCTCGCGACCGAGCCCCGCGATCACCATCGGTGAGAACATGACGTGCGATCCCGCTGCGTCGATGTCACGCCGAAGTCGCAGCAGGGGAGAGCCCTCCCGTACGGCGTCCGTTCCCACGAGGGTGACAGCGGTTTCCACCGCCTGCTTGGCGGCGGCGAGGGCCTCGCTGCAGGCGATGCCAATCACTGCGGTCACGGAGCGAGGGGGCTCATCGCCTCTCGTCGCGTGCCCGAGCGCTTGTTCAGTGGCTTCGAGCAGCACCGCTCGCGCCGCACGCAGCCGGATCTCGGCTCGTGCCAGGTCCATCTGGTACCACGGGTTGTCCGCCAGGCGGGGTTTCGGCCCCGGCTTGGGTGGAGCGGCCGCCTCGCGCACCGCACGTTCGCCCACGACATCGAGTGCGGCGCGCCCGACGCCGAGCACCACCGCCGCGAGGCAGGGGCCGAGGACGTCGAAGGAACGCAAGCGGAAGATGGCGTCGTCGGGCCATTTCTCGGCCCACAGGGACGAGATCAGTTCGGGCTCGATGAGCGCGTCCGCCACGATGTCGTGGCTTCCGGTGGCGCGAAGTCCGTCGGTGTTCCACGTCCGGTGGATGGTGAATTGCTCGGCGGTCATAATGGCGAGGCCGAGCTCGACCCCGTGCTCGGTCACCTTCGGGTGACCGTCCTCGGTGAGGATCACGCCGCATGCCGAGACCGCCGCATGGCTGCAGTTCGAGGAGTACGGCCAACGCCCGGCGACGTGCACCCGGTCGCCTTGGGGCAGCGCCAGCGCGCCTGGCGCGAAGGGACCGGCTCCGCCACGAGCGACGTCGGTGAACAAGGCTCGGGCTGCCGACTCGGGGATAAGGCCGGCGAGGTGATTCGTGCCCATGCTGATCGCCGCGCACCACCCCGCAGACGCCTCGTGTGCAGCGATCGTCTCGATCACGCCGATCATTGTCCGCGGACTCGCTGCCCGTCCTCCCAGTGCGCTCGGCATCAACAGGCCATTGAACGCCGCCGCCTCGATCGCCTCCACGACGGGAGGCGCGAGATGCCGAGCGGCGTCGCTCTCGGCGACGTGCGCGGCCGCCACCTCGCCGACTTTCCGCGCCTCGCGGACGTCGTTCCCGTCACTGTTGAACACCCTCGCCATGCGGTCAGTATTGCCGTCGGGTCGTGCTGCGTCATCCGCCCTTCTGGCAGACGGCCGGGAACTGCCCGACGGATGCCACACTCCGCGCTCGGGCGTGGTGCTGAGGAATGATGAAGGTGACTGCGGGCCGATCGCCGGCCGGAGGGAGAACTCGATGGACTTTGCCGACCAGTACGGACCGTGGGCGGTGGTCACCGGGGCGAGTGCCGGCGTCGGCCTAGCCATGGCGGCGGAACTTCATACCCGGGGCCTCGGTGTGGTCATGGTCGATCTCGATCCGCACGTCGAAGAGGTGGCTCGTTCGCTGAGGGGACCGACCCGGACCTGTGTGGCGGACGTGGCCGACACCGGGTGGATCGCCGCCTTGACCGCCGCCTGCGAAGGCCTCGAGGTCGGACTGGCCGTCGCCAACGCGGGAGTCTCGTATGTGGGGTGGTACCTGGACATGGAGCCGTCCCGCCGGCGCACCATCATCGACGTGAACTGCTGGAGCACGGCCGAGTTGGCAACATGGGCGCTCCCGCCAATGGTGGCGCGGGGCCGTGGTGGTTTCGTCGCCATGAGCTCCGGATCCGCGCTCGCCGGCACCGCCGGTGTCGCGCTCTACAGCGCCACGAAGGCCTTCGCCGTGAACTTCGTCGAAGCGGTCGGTTACGAGTTGCGGGCCACCGGCGTAGATCTGCAGGCGATCGTCGCCCCGTCGATGAGCACGCCCGGTCTGGCCGCGTCGGGCCCTGATGAGTCGCGGATGTTCGCCCCGCCCGTGGACCCCCGCGCGGTGGTGGCGCAGGGGCTCGACGCGCTGGCCGACGGTGGGCGCTGGCTGGCCGATGACGGTCTGGCCTTCGCCGCCACCGTGGAGCGCCGGCAGCGGGTCGATCTGCTCGGCGAATCCACCCTGGCCATGTACCCGTATTTGTTCGGGCGCTGAGCCGCCGGACCGGGAGGCCCGCGTGGGTACCCGGACTGCCCACGAACGTGCAGTTCACGAGCGGTCCCTCGGAGGATCGGCGAAGATCGTCACGTGGCGATCTCATGGGGGGAAGCGTGAACCGCATCGGCGACTACGGGATGATCTCCGATTGCCATTCGCTGGCGCTTGTCGGTGTCGACGGGTCGATCGACTGGCTGTGCTTCCCGTGCTTCGACTCGCCGTCGGTGTTCGCCCGCTGCCTCGACGAGGATGCCGGCCACTTCTCCGTGGCACCCGACGAACGGGTGCGGTCCACCTCGCGCCGCTACCTCCCGTCGAGCAACATCCTCGCCACAACATTCGAGACCGAAACTGGTGTGCTCGAGGTGACCGACTGCATGCCGGTCCACCCGTTCGACCCGACCCGACCCGCAGCCGTCGAACGCTATGCGTCGGTCCTTCGCCGCCTCCGTTGCACGCGGGGAACCGTCACGGCCCGAGCCGATCTGCGCCCCCGATTCGAGTACGGCGTTGTTCTCCCGCGTTTCTCAGGTACATCGCAGTTCACGGCCGCCATCATCGGGGGCCCCGACGGCCTGTGGGTCCGGTGCAGTAGGGAAATCGGCGGCGACCGGGGGCACATCGGCGGCACCTGGGACCTGCACACCGGGGAAGAGGTCTGGATCGAGGCGCAGTGGCGGCCTGCGGCCGCCCACGACCCCTTCACCGAGGTGCTCGAGCACGAAGCAGACATGCTGAACCGGTTCGACGACACGGTCTCGTTCTGGCGCGACTGGCTCGAGCGCTGCACCTACGACGGCGAACACGAACGTCGCGTGCATCGGTCGGCGCTCACGCTCAAGGCCCTCATCTACGCACCGACGGGCGCGGTGATCGCAGCCGGTACGACGTCGCTCCCCGAGTGGATCAGCGGCGGTCGCAACTGGGACTACCGCTTCACCTGGATCCGCGACGCAACACTCACCCTCGCGTCGCTCGCGCTTCTCGGGTACCTCGATGAGGCGGCCGCGTTCAAGGGCTGGCTCGAACGCACCGGAGCGGGCAGGCCCGAAGACCTGCAGATCATGTATCGAGTCACGGGCGAACGATTCCTGCCGGAACTGACCCTCAACCACCTCCGCGGCCATCGCGACTCAGTGCCGGTTCGGATCGGCAACGGCGCCGCCGGCCAACTGCAACTCGATTCGCTCGGCCAGTTGCTCGAGGCGGGCTACCTCTTCGGGCGTGCAGGCGGCCATCTCACCGTCGACAACGGAACGTTCCTGCGTCAGGTTGCCGACCTCACCGTCGAGCGGTGGCAGCGACCCGACCAGGGCATCTGGGAGATCCGTGACGAGCCGCGCCACTTTGTGCACTCCAAGCTCAATTGCTGGGTCGCCCTCGATCGGGCGGTCCGTCTGGCCGAGGCCGGCCGCATCGACGGTGACGGCACTCGCTGGCGGACCGAGCGTGACGCCATCGCTGCCTGGCTGCTCTCAGAGGGATCACCCGACGGCTGGTTCATCCAGGCCGCCGGCCACCCGCTCCCTGATGCGGCGACGCTGCTCGTACCGGCCGTCGGCCTCCTGCCGCCGGCGGACCCCAGAGTGCTGGCCACGATCGATATCGTGCGCCGCGACCTAAGCGATGGGCGACACGTCCACCGGTATCACAACCCCGACGGTCTGGCCGGTAACGAAGGGGCCTTCCTCCTATGCTCGTTCTGGTTGTTCGATGCGCTGATTCACGCCGGGCGCATCGACGAGGCCGAGGTGTTGCTCGACCACCTCCTCACCCTCGGCAACGACGTCGGTCTCTACGCGGAGATGGTCGACTCGTCCACCGGGGAGCAACTCGGCAACACGCCGCAGGCCTTCACCCACATGGCCGTGGTGACCTCGTGCAGTTACCTCACCGCCGCCCACCGCGGCGAGCTACCGGCGCCGACCGAGGCGTTCTCCTTCGTCGAGGCAGCTCTCCTCCGCTCCTCGGGTGGCGTCACCCGTGGCCCGCCCCTTGAACGAGAGTAGGAAGCACGGGCGCGAAGGGGCGGTGAGGGAGGAACGGACGGGTGGGCAGTTACGTGCGGGGGTTCGAGGAGGTCGGCCGAGCCGAGGTCGCGGTCGTCGGCGGGAAGGGCGCGCACCTGGGCGAGCTCTCGCGGATCGAGGGCATCCGCGTGCCGGCAGGCTTCTGTGTGACGGCCGAGGCCTTCAGGCGGATCATGGCGGAAGCGTCGCCTGCCGATGCACTGCTCGATCGGCTGGCGGTCTTG
>JANMIX010000400.1:0-2675 GCA_031376015.1 Acidimicrobiia bacterium
GGTCTGGTTGAACGTCGCGTGGATGCGGCCGTCGTCCTGCACCTCGGAGAGCAGGCCTTCGCCGTATGTGGAGCGCAGCTTCTCGACCTCGCGGTAGCGCAGCAGGTGCTCGACGATCGGATGCTGGCCCAGCAATTTCTCCAGGCTGGCCGCATCGGTGGAGAAGCCGGTCTTGGTCTTCTTGTTGGGCTGAAGACCCAAGCGGTCGAAGAGGATCTCGCGCAGCTTCACGGTGGAATTCACGTTGAACTCCTCCCCCGCTGCCTCCCAGATCGCCTTGGTGCGGGCCACACACTCGGCGGCCAGCGACTCGCTCAGCTGGCGCAACACGGGCACGTCGACACCCACGCCGACGTCCTCCATCTTGGCCAGCACCCGCACGAGCGGCACCTCCACGTCGTCGTGCAACGAGCGCATGCCCTGGGCATCCAGCGCAGCGTTGAGTGGCCCTGCCAGCGCGGCCACCGCCAGCGCCCGCCGGGCTGCGGGCACCTCGGGAGCCACCTCGTCGCCGCTCAGATCGAGCTGGCCGCTCGGCGCCGAGTCACTGCCCGGCAGCTCCAGGTTGGCGTAGCGCAGCAGCAGGTCGGCCAGCAGGTAGCGCGACTCGGCGGGGTCGAGCAGGTAGCCGGCCAGCATGGTGTCGAGCGACAGGCTGAGAAGGTCCACCTCGCACTGACCGAGCAGCGAACGCATTAAGGGCTTGGCGCCGTGGGCGACCACCGGGCGCCCGCCGCCGGCGAAGAGATTCGACAGCGCGGCACGCACCGTCGCGTCGGCCAGCACGGTGGCGTCCAGCACCGCCACGTCGGCGGCGGCGGCATCGGTCACCAGCGCCAGACCGAGCAGCATCGAGCGGCCATCAGGGCCGTCCCACGCCGCGTCGACCCCGAGGGGCCCCTCGCCGGCGAGCAGGGACTCGAGGAGGGCGACCGCCGCGGGAACCTCGTCGATCACGGTGACCTCGGCCTCGAGCACCTCGGCGCCGTCGCCGGTCACCTCCGTGCCGTCCTCGGACGGAAAAGCCTCGGCCAGGCGGGCGTGCAGGGTGCGGAACTCGAGGAAGTCGAACAGCTTGCGCACCTCGGCCCGGTCGAAGGGCCGCAGGCGGAGGGCGGACAGCTCCACATCGAGGGGCATGTCGCGTACCAGCAGCATGATCTCGTGGTTGCTCCGAACCTCGGCTTCGTGTTCGGCCAGGCTGGCTCGAAGCTTGGGCGACTGGGAGTCGAGGTTGGCGAAGATGCCATCGAGACCGCCGTAGGTGTTGATCAGCTTGGCCGCCGTCTTCTCCCCCACCCCGGGCACCCCCGGCAGGTTGTCCGAGGGGTCACCGCGGAGCGCGGCGTATTGGGGATACAACGCGGGGGTGACGCCGGTGCGTTCGGCGATGCCGGCCTCGTCGTAGAGGGCGTAGTCGCTGACCCCGCGACGGTTGTAGAGCACCTTGATCCGAGGATCCTCGACCAGCTGGTAGGCGTCGCGGTCGCCGGTAACCACCAAGACGTCGTCGCCGGCGTCGCCGGCCCGGGTGGCCAGCGTGGCGATGATGTCGTCGGCCTCGAACCCGACGACCTCGAGGATCGGGATCTCGAGTGCCTCGGTGACCTGGCGCACCAGGCCCATCTGCTGGCGCAGGATGTCGGGGGCGGCCTGGCGGTTGGCCTTGTAGGTGTCGAGCCGGTCGTGGCGGAAGGTCGGCTCGGGTCGGTCGAACGCTACGGCCACGGCATCGGGCTGGTGATCGCGCACGAGGTTCAACAGCATCGCCGTGAACCCGAACACGGCGTTGGTGACCTGTCCCGACGCGGTCGTCATGTCGGTGGGGAGTGCGAAGAACGCCCGGTACGTCAGTGAGTTGCCGTCGATCAGCATCAACTTCATGGGCGCATCACCATGCGGGGAGCCTACGGCCCCAGGAAGCGGGCAAGGTCCTGGCGTACCTCGTCGTAGCCGCGGTAGTGCGCCAGCGCCGCCGGTTCGGCCCGGAGCCGATCGGCCAGGGCGCCGGCCACGTCGGGGCGGGCCGCGCGCAGGTCGCCGAGGCCGATCTGGCGGGTGCGGATGGAGAAGGCCACCGCCCCGCCCACCAGGCCGGTGAGCGCCTGACGTTCGGAACGCAACCACCACTGCGAGGGGGGTCGGCCCTCGGGAGCCGGAGGCTGGGGCGCGAACAGGTCAGGGCGTTCGTGGAGAGCCCAGTTGCACCGCGCCGCCACCACCCCGGGGCGCAACCTCCCCAGGAACCCGTCGACCCTGGTCGCCAGTTCCGTGTCGTAGCGCGGCACGGGGGCGTGGATCTCCGCCGCCGACCGGCCCACCTTGTCGGCCAGACGCCAGTGCGACGGGAAGCACACGATGGCCGCCACCAACCGCAACGAGCCGTCGCCCAGGTCGGCCAGCACGCAGAGATCGTCGCTGTGGCGCGAGCCCAACTCGGCCAGGACCGACGTCGTATCCCCAGCCGCGACGCGCTCGTCGACCACAGCGGCCAACCCCCGCACCGCCTCATCGACGGCGGCGCCGGGCAGCGCCGCCACTACGTCGTCCTGCCGCTCCGCCAGCAGGCGAAGGCGGAGTTCGAGCTGCGCGGGCGTGTCCGGTCCGGGGGGCAGAAGGAAGGCCTCGTGGCGGGCGGTGCCCATCGACAACCACGGAGGCCCGTCCGCACGCAG
>JANMIX010000449.1:0-1852 GCA_031376015.1 Acidimicrobiia bacterium
ATTGATGACCGAGAACCGCTGGGTCCGTCAGCCGGCTGCGCCGACGGGCGCCGCCGCCCAACACGAACTCCCCCCGATCACTTCGCTGGAAGCCGTGTGGCTCAGCGACCCCGCCGCTGTCGCGGCGGTGATCCCCCCACCGTTGCGACCGGCTCCGGAGCCACGCGTCCATTTGCGCTTCACCGACATCGACCTCGACTTCGGCACCTTCCGTTGGACCGAGCGCGTCGGCTTCTTCGGGGTCGACGTGCTCTACGGCGATCTCCCCGGTGAGTACCCGCTGCTGATCCCGATCGATCTCGAGAAGGCGATCGCCATCTCCCGGGAGAAGTTCGGTGAGCCCAAGAAGCTGGCGGAGATCGATATCGCTCGGACCGGCGAGCAGGTGCAGGCCTCCATGCGCCGCCAGGGCGTGACCTTCGCCGAGATCACCGGCACGGTGTCGGGCGAGCTGGCGGTGCCCGAGCCCTACGAGGCCCGGCAGTTCTGGTTCAAGTTCTCCCCGGCCGTGTCCGGCCAAGGTTTCGACGGTGACGTCCTGCTGGTGCAGGTCGACCAGGTCCGCTCCCCCGTCACCGTCGAGGCGGTAGACGGCAAGGTCGCCCTCGAGGACCTGGCCTCCTGCCCGCTGGTCGACCTCCCCATCGAGGAACTGGTCTCGATCCGGTGGACGTCACGGCGCGCCACGCACAACCCGAGGGTCGTCGCCACCGTCGATCCGGTCGCCTTCGAGCCGTTCTCCTTCGCCCGCTACGACTGAGGCAACCGCTCGCAGCGGCTACTCAGCCGAGGCGAGGCAACACGTCGCTGGCCAGTGTCTCGAGTGACTGCCACGCCTGCTCCGGTGGGAGCCCTCCGCAGAGGGGCTGCATGGCCAGCATCCCGTGAGTGCGGATGTGCTCCACCGCTTCGTCCGGCGTGAGGATCCGGTAGGGACCGCCTTCGGCCCGCAGTTCCTCGACGGTACGGGCGCGCGACATGCTCACCGGATCGTGGTCGTCATCCAACCAGCCGGCGTACATCTGGGCGTCGTGCAGCAGGTGCGGGCCGTACGCCGCCCAGGCGGCGTCCACGTCACGGGCGACGAACACGCTGGTGGCCGATCCGGCGGGCGGCAGGAACACCATCCCCGGCGTCTGGCCGGCCTCGCTGGCCGCCGCCAGATATGCCTCCTCGAGGCCGTCGGGGGCCGACTCCCCCAACAGTGAGAGCCCGAAGCGACCCGCACGCCGGGCCGCGGCGATGCTGTGGCCGCCGTAGGCCAGGAACGGCCCACCCGGCGAGAACGGGGAGGGGGTCACGTGCACGGTGCGCCCCTCGTACTCGAAGTGCTCGCCCCGCAGTGCACGTTGCAACGCGTCCAGCTTCGCCTCGATGACCGCGCCCCGCCGGGTGCGGTCGACGCCGAACATGGCGTACTCCTCGTGCCGGTAGCCCAGCCCGATGATGTACCCGACGCGTCCGCCCGACAGCAGATCGAGCACCACCATGTCCTCGGCCAGTCGGATGGGGTCGACGAAGTTCAGCAACAACGCGCCCACCGTGATCGGCAGGGTCCGGGTGCGCGCCGCCATGGCGGCGGCCACCAGCATCGGCGAGGGCAGGTAGCCGTCGGGCGAACCGTGGTGCTCCGACAGCACCACCGACGCGCAGCCGTGTTGTTCGGCCCAGACCGCCATGTCGAGCGCGGCGGCGTACAACTCCGAGGCGGGCGCGCCGGTCGCCGGTGCCCGAAGATCGAAGCGCAACGAGAACATCAGAGGAACTGCGCGGTGGTGCCACCGATGGGCAGCGGTTCCATCCCGAGCTTGCGGTGATCCCAACTGCGCACCCGGGTGACGTCGACGCGTAC
>JANMIX010000452.1:0-5540 GCA_031376015.1 Acidimicrobiia bacterium
ACGCCCGACGGCAAGCAGTTTGGCGTCCTGCTCGCCGGGGGACCACCCTGCCAGCCGGTGTTCGCCGGGAACAACTTCGGCGCCACCACCCAAGGCGTCACCGCCGACACGATCAAGGTCGTGTTCTTCCGCATCAAGCCCAACGAGCAGGTCAACGCCATCCTGTCCACCCAGGGCCTGGCCTACTCCAACGCCGAGGAAGACGCGGCGGTGGCGGCCTACCTGAAATTCGTGCAGACGCACTACGAGCTCTACGGCCGCAAGATCGTGCTCAAGACCATCGAGGGCAACTGTCCCACCACCCCGCCCGACTACGACACCTGCATCGGTGACGCCCGGCCGCGGCACGACAATGCCGCCACCACCTCCTATGGACCCCCCACCAGACCCACCGGTGCCACCGGCGCCTGCGGTGGATCCTCCGGTGGAGCCGGCGCCGGGGATCGTGACCCCTCCGGCGACATCGCCGGGGCTGGCGGCGCCGCCCCCCGCCACGAAACCGCTGTCGTCACCGCCGGTGGCGACGTCCTGGCCCGGCGCCTTGGACGGCAGGAAGGTGACCAGCAGCGCCTGCGCGGCGACGACCGCGAGAAAGGGCGCGTATAGGCGCAACCAAGAACGACGCATCTCCAGCCTCCTCCTTCACCCCGGAGGCCGAGGCGGGTACTCCTTCACCCTTTCACATCGGCCCGTCCGCAAGCGTTTTCAGTGTTCCCGACCCGCTGGGCGGTACGGTTGCCGACCCCTATGGTGCAGAAACCCTCAAACCGCGACGGTCGCACCGTGCTGGCCACCAACCGGTCGGCGCGCCGTGATTTCGAGGTGCTCGACACCTTGGAGGTGGGGGTGGTCCTGGTGGGGTCGGAGGTGAAGTCGCTCCGCGCCGGCCAGGTGCAGTTCGCCGACGCCAATGCCTGGATCCGCGACGGGGAGATGTGGCTGATGGGCCTCAACATCGCCCCCTACGCCCAGGCGCAGGCCCACACCGGCCACGAGCCCACCCGGCCCCGCAAGCTGCTGGCCCACCGGGAGGAGATTCTGCGCCTGCATCTGCGCCAGCAACAGGACCGCCTGGCGTTGGTGCCGCTGTCGGTCTACCTCAAAGAAGGCCGGGTCAAGATCGAACTCGGCCTCGGCCGTGGGCGCCGCCAGGGCGACAAGCGGCAGTTGCTGGCCAAGCGCGATGCCGAGCTCGAGGCCCGGCGGGCCATGGCCCGCCGGGACCACTGAGCACTCCGGTCAGCCGGCGAAGGTGAACTTCTTCGCGGCGTCCGACTCGATCCCGGCCTTCAGCACGGCAAGGCCACCCGGGGCGTTTCGGTCCACCTTGAAGATGGTGTTGACCCGCGGCGGGTTGCGGTCGGTCACCGGCCCGTAGCCGTAGTCGCCGGTCAGCCCATCGAAGGTGAGCTTGTCGAGGGAGGTGATGGCCTTGAGGATGCCGTCGTGGCTCAGGTCGCCGAGAGCCACTGCCTTTTCGAGCACCTGGGTGACGGCTCGGGCCTCGTTGTAACCGAACACGAAGTAGTAGTCCGGCGCCTGATCGGCCGCGTACTTCTTCTGCCGGGCCACGAGATCCTTCATGCCGGGCACCGACTCGTCGCCCCACGTCACGCCCTCGGAGGCCACGACGTAGTTCTTCTCCAGGTAATCCACCAACGGCGACTTGGTGAGGATGCCGATGAAGGTCGGTGACTGGCCGATCCACTGCGGGGCGTAGCCCCCGGCGGCGGCTGCGCCGAGCAACCCACCGGTCGTCGTGGGCGTCGCCACCAGGAAGATGACCTCACATCCGGCGGTCTTGAGCTGGGAGACCTGCGCGGTGAAGGAGGTGTCGGTCGCACCGAACTTCGCCGTGGTGGCCACGGTGAAGCCCATCTCCTTGGCCGCGAAGTCGATACCGCTCTGGCCGGCCTTCCCGTAGGGATCGTCCTGAATTGCGGTGCACACCTTCTTGTCCTTGTTGCCGGGCTCGCCGAGATACCAGCTCATCGAGTTGATGGCCTGGATCTGGTACGGGGTTCCGATGGGGACGAGGTTCGGTTCGCGCACCCACAGCGAATCCAGCGTGGCCGGTTGTCCGGCGAGACCGTCGCGCTTGAGCTGGGACAGCACCGCGTTGACCACGGGGGTCCCGAGGATCTGGGCGAACATCACCACGTCGCCCTTGATGGCGTTGTACTGCTGTACGCCCTTGGTGGCGTCGTAGGCCGAGTCGACGACTTCGAGCTCCACCTTGTACTTGCCGGCGATGCCCCCGAGTTCCTTGTTCACGTAGTCGAACCAGACCCGGTTGCCGTTGGTGAGCGGGTCACCGATGAGTTTGACCGGCCCGGTCTGGGGCGTGATGACGCCCAACTTGATGGTCGTGCCGTCGAATCCGGCCGTGGTGGCCAGCGCGCCGCCACCCGAGCTGTTGCCCTGACCGGAACTGGAACTGGACGTGGTGGTCTTCTTGTCGCTGCTACAGGCAGCGGCAAGTAGCGACAACGCCAGCAACGCTGTCATGGTCCTTCGTAGGTGACGCATGGAACCCCCCGGTTCTGATTGGTTGATGCTTTGGTTGGTGGATCAGTTGATGATCAATGGATGCAGCAGTCGAGGATCAGTAGGAGAACGGCCACGTCCGGAACCAGGCCTTCACCCGGAACCAGACCGCAGCCAGGCCGTGTGGTTCGAAGATCAGGAACAGCACGATGAGCAGGCCGTAGAGCATCTTGTTCAGCGAGGCGATCTCGATGTAGCCGTTGAGCCCGCCCTTGTCGCCCGAGACGAGCGGCAGGTCGTAGTTGCTGCTCAGCTCCTGGATCACGAACGGCAGCGTGCCCACCACCACGGCCCCCAGGATGCCGCCGAAGATGGTGCCGACCCCGCCGATCACGATCATGGCCACGTACTGGATGGACAGCACCAGCCCGAAGTCGGAGGGTTGCACGAAGCCCTGGAAGGAGCCGTACAAGGCGCCGGCCACCGCCGCGAACGCGCTGGACACCGCGAAGGCGGCGATCTTGTAGCGGGTGAGGCTGACGCCGATCACCTCGGCTGCAAGGTCTCGATCACGGATGGCCTGCATGGCGCGACCAGGCCGGGTGCGCACGATGTTCTTGGCCAGTAGGGCCGCGACCGCCACCAGAGCCCACGACAGCCAGAACCAGCCCTGGTTCCGATCCCACCGCTGCCCGAGGAAATCGAACTTGGAGGTGTCCAGTGTGGGCAGCGCGCCGGCGACCGAAATGCCGTTGCCGCCACCAGTGACGTCGGTCCAGTTCTTGAAGATGTGTTCGCCGAGGAACAGCATCCCGAGGGTCACGATCACCAGGTAGTTGCCCCGTAGGCGCAGGGCGAACGGTCCGATGATCGCTCCCACCACCCCGCCGATGACACCCGCCACGGGAAGCCACAGGAAGATGGACCAACCGACCTCGGCGCCGAAGTGGGCGGTCGCGTAGGCCCCGACCGCCAAGAAGAAGGCGTGGCCGAGGCTGACCTGGCCCGTGTAGCCGGTGAGCAGGTTGAGGCCGATGGCGGCGATGGCCGCGATGGCCGCGTAGGTGAGGGCGTTGAGCCAGAACGAGCTGAGACCCTGTGAGCCGAACGCCCAGAACAACGCCAGCGCCGCCAGACCCACCCGGGCAGGCAGCGACGGGAAGATCCGCAGGTCGTCCTGGTAACGCACCACCATCGCCCGGTTGCGCGACGACCGCCCGAGCCGTCGGCGGCGGTTGCTGCTCGTGGGGATGCCAGTGCGGCTGCCGATCCCGCCGGCGCCTTCCTGGGCGGGAGTCGCGGTGGTCATACCCGCCGCACCTCCTTGGAACCGAAGAGCCCGTAGGGTCGGACCAGCAGGATCAGCACCATCACCACATACGGCAGCACGGTGTCGAACCCGTCGCCAAGCCAGGGCAGCCGGTCGAGGACATTGACCTGGTACCCCGCCGCCATGGTCTGGGCGACGCCGATGAGCAGTCCCCCGATGACGGCCCCGCCGGGCGAGTCGAGGCCGCCGAGGATCATGGCCGGGAAGGCGGCCAGCGCCAGGATCGACAGGGTCGGCTGCAGTTGGGCCGATCCCGAGGCGGCGGTGACACCGGCCAGCGCGGCGACCGCCCCGGCGATGGCCCACGACAACGCGAAGATGCGACGGGCGCTGATCCCCTGCGCCAGCGCGGCTTCCGGATCCAGTGCCGTGGCCCGCATGGCCACGCCGACGCGGCTGTAGCGGAACAGGGCGAAGAAGGCGAGCAGTACTGCGGCGGCGAGACCGATCGTCCACAGATCCTTGACCTGGATCACCACGCCACCGGCGTCGACCGACTGGAGCCCCCACGGGTCGCCCAGGTTCAGGTTGCCGGCACCCCAGATGCTGGTGGCGACCTCCTCGATCACATAGAGCAGCCCGATCGTGATCATGATCACCGCGAAGGTGGGCTGGCCGACCATGCGCCGCAGGATCAGGAACTCCACGACCAGGCCAACCAGGGCGCCGCCGGCCATGGCCACCAGCACCGCCAAGGCGAACGGCAACCCCCAGGTCTGGCTGGCGTTGTAGGCGAGGTAGGCGCCCAGCAGCAGCAGGCCGCCCTGGGCGAAGTTGATGACCCCCGTGGCCTTGTAGATCACCACGAAGCCGAGGACGATCAGGGAGTACTTGGCGCCGAGGGCGAGCCCACCGAAGAGGAGTTGGAGGAACTGGGTCACGAGCGGTCGCCCTCGTCGTAGAGCCCCGCCACCAGCGACGCGAATTCCTTCTCCATGGCGGCACGCTTGAGCTTCTGCGTGGCGGTCAACTCCCCCTCCTCATGGTCCAGTTCTTTGGGCAGGAGCGCGAACTTCTTCACGGTCTCCACTTGGGCCAAGTCACGGTTGACCTCGTCCACCCATCCGGCGATCAGCTCGCGCACCTCCGGCTTGGCGGAGAGGTCCTCGTAGGTGGTGAAGCCCAGGCTTCGCCGGGTCGCCCAGTTGGCCACGGTGTCGAACTCGATGCCGACGAGAGCGGTGAGGTACTTGCGACGGTCGCCGATGACCATTGCCTCACGCACGTAGGGCGACACCTTGAGACGGTTCTCGATCTCGGAGGGGGCGATGTTCTTCCCGCCGGCGGTGATGATGATGTCCTTCTTGCGGTCGGTGATGCGCAGGAACCCGTCGCCGTCGAGTTCGCCCACGTCGCCGGTGTGCAACCAGCCCTCGGCGTCGACCGTCGCCGCGGTGGCAGCGGGGTCCTCGAAGTAGCCGGCGAAGACCGCCGGACCACGCGTGAGGATCTCTCCGTCCTCGGCGATGCGCAACTCCATACCGGGCACCACCCGGCCCACCATGCCGATACGGACGTCGTCGGCAGGGGTGACGGTGGCCTGGGCGGTGTTCTCGGTCTGGCCGTAGCCCTCGCGCACCGGGACGCCGATGGACCAGAAGAACTCGAGCACCTGCGGAGCGATGGGCGCGGCACCCGACAGCGCCTTGTCGCAGCGACGCAGCCCGAGCTTGTCGCGCAGGGGCTTGTACAGCAGCACCGAGCCGAGCCCGAACAGGAGATG
>JANMIX010000457.1:0-4010 GCA_031376015.1 Acidimicrobiia bacterium
TGGTCGAACAACTTCGGCCCGGCCGCGCCGCCGACCAGCACCGGCAGTGGGCGCTGCACCGGCTTGGGCCACTGCCAGGTTTCGTCGAACCTCACGAACTCGCCGTGGTAGCTGGCCACGTCGTTCTCCCACAGCACCCGCATCGCCTCGACGTGCTCCTGGGCATGGCTGCGCCGGCGCCCGTAGTCGACGCCGTGGTCGTTCATCTCGTCCTCGTTCCACCCGAAGCCGACCCCCAGGCTGAGGCGGCCACCGCTGACGTGGTCGAGCGACGCCGCCGCCTTCGCCGTCACGATGGGGTCGCGTTGGGCGCTGAGCAGGATGCCCGTTCCCAGGCGCAGGGAGGGCGCCGCCACCGCGGCGGCGGCCAGGGCCACGAACGGATCGAGGCACCGCTTGTAGTACTCCGGGAGTTCGCCGCCCATGGGATACGGCGTGCGGCGGCTGGTGGGGATGTGGGTGTGCTCGGGCAGCCAGAGCGAGTCGAAGCCCCGCTCCTCGGTGGCCCGGGCCAGTTCGGTGATGCCGATGGTCTGGTCGGTGACGAACATGGTGACCCCGAAGCGCATGGTGGCGAGTCTGCCATCGGTTCGGCGGATCTGACGGATCGTCAGGCCCGCCTTTACCATCGCCCGCCATGTCAGGGATCTGTGAAGGCCGCGTCGTCATCGTCACCGGGGCCGCCCGCGGTCTGGGCCGGGCCCATGCCCTCGCCTTCGCCGCCGAAGGAGCGGCGGTGGTGGTCAACGACGTGGGCGCCGAACTCGACGGCAGCGGCGGTTCCCTGTCGCCCGGTCAGGAGGTGGTGGCCGAGATCGAGGCGATGGGTGGCCGGGCCGTGGTCAACGGCGACGACGTGAGCGACTGGGCCGGAGCGGAGCGTCTCGTGCGCACCGCCGTCGAGGCGTTCGGCACCCTCGACGTGGTGGTGAACAACGCCGGCATCGTGCGCGACCGCATGTTCGCCAACGCGTCGGAGGAGGAGTTCGACGCCGTCACCAAGGTGCATCTCAAGGGCCACTTCGCGGTGGCCCGCCACGCGGCGGCCTACTGGCGGGATCAGGCCAAGACCGGCGCCACGGTGACCGGCCGGATCATCAACACGTCCTCGGGCGCCGGGCTCATGGGATCGGTGGGCCAGGCCGTGTACTCCGCGGCCAAGGCCGGCATCGCCGCGCTGACCCTGGTGCAGGCCGCCGAGTTGGGCCGCTACGGCGTGACGGCGAACGCCATCGCCCCCTCGGCGCGCACCCGCATGACCGAAGGCGTCTTCACCGACATGATGGCCCGTCCCGACGATGCCGCCGCCTTCGACGCCATGGCTCCCGAGAACGTGTCGCCGCTGGTGGTGTGGCTGGGCTCGACCGAGTCGGCCGCCGTCACCGGGCGCGTGTTCGAGTTGGAGGGCGGCAAGGTCTCCATCGCGGAGGGCTGGCAGCACGGCCAGGTCGTCGACAAGGGCGACCGGTGGGCGCCCGCCGAGTTGGGTGAGGTCGTGGCTCGCCTCCTGGCCGAGGGCCCCGCACCGGCGCCGGTCTACGGCGCCGGCTGAGCCGGCGGCTGGTTCAGGTCAGACGCTCGACGATCACGGCCATGCCCTGGCCGCCGCCGACGCACATCGACTCCATGCCGAAGCGCTTGTCGGAGTCCTCGAGGGCGTTCAGCAGGGTGGTCATGATGCGGGCGCCGGTCATGCCGAAGGGGTGCCCCAGGGCGATGGAGCCGCCGTAGGTGTTGAGCTTCTCCCAAGGGATCTCGAGGTGCTTGGCCGAGGGGACGACCTGAGCGGCGAAGGCTTCGTTGATCTCCACCAGGTCGATCTCGTTGATGGTCATGCCGGCCCGGGCCATGGCCTGGCGGCAGGCCTCGACGGGGCCCATGCCCATGATCTCGGGGTTCAGGCCGGTCACGCCGGAGGACACGATGCGGGCGAGCGGGGTGATCCCCAATGCCTGGGCCCGGGTGTCGGACATGACGATCACCGCCGCGGCGCCGTCGTTCAAGGGGCAGGCGTTGCCGGCGGTGATCTCGCCGTCGGGGCGGAACACCGGCTTCAGTTCGGCCAGCTTCTCGGCGGTGGTGCCGTCACGAGGGCCGTCGTCCTTGGTCACGACGGTGCCATCGGCCAGGGTGACCGGGATGATCTCGCGCTCGAAGAAGCCGCTGTTCTGGCTCTGCACCGACAGCTGCTGGCTGCGGGCGGCGAACTCGTCCATCTCCTTGCGCGACACGCCCTCGGCCAAGCGCACGTTCTCGGCGGTCTGACCCATGGCGATGTAGATGTCGGGCAGACCCGCCGGCGGGGTCCAGGCGTCGGCGCCGTTGGTGCGCTCGGCGGTGCGGGCCTCGGCCTCGGCGAAGAGCGTGTTGTGGGGCCCGGTGTCGGCCGCGCCGTACATGAAGCGAGACACGGTCTCCACGCCGGCGCACACGAAGGCGTCGCCCTCGCCGGCCTTGATGGCATGGGCGGCCATGCGGATCGACTGCAACGACGACGAGCAGTACCGGTTCACGGTCACGCCCGGCACGTTGGGCATGCCGGCCAGGATGGCCGCGACGCGGGCGGCGTTGTAACCGGCTTCGCCGCCGGGCTGGCCGCAGCCCAGGATCACGTCTTCGATGGTCTGGGGATCGAGCTCGGGCACCTTGGCCAGCACGGCCTTGATCACGTGAGCAGCGAGGTCGTCGGGCCGGCACTCGGTGAGCGAACCCTTGTTGGCTCGCCCGATGGGCGTGCGACCGGTGGCGACAATGACGGCTTCGGGCATGTTCCGCTCCTCCGTGGATGCGTTTGCGGTGGCGCGGTTCTAGTGCGGCGGAGCCCGCTCGGGCCACCCGCGCCGGCGCGCTGGCTCCCGGCGCGCCCTGCCGGTAGCGTCCGGCGCACCATCTGACGGGGTGTCAGATGTGCGATCCACCCGGGGGGTGGGGGAGGTCGTCACTCCGTTGCGGTTCGGGATCCAGCTACCCATCCAGGCCCAGAGCACCTATTTCGTCGAGCCCTGGGAGCAGTCGGCCGGCGCCGCCGACCTGGCGCTGGTAGCCAGGGCGTGCGACGCCGCCGGGTTCGACTACGTCGCCGTGTGCGACCACATCGCCGTACCCCGCGCCCTGGCCGGATCCATGTCGACCACCTGGTACGACACCGTCGCCACACTCGGCTACCTGGCGGGGATCACCACCAACGTCCGGCTGCTGTCGCACGTGTACGTGGCCGCCTACCGACATCCCTTGGCCACCGCCAAGGCATTCGCCACCATCGATGCGCTGTCGCGCGGCCGGGCCATCCTGGGCATCGGCGCCGGGCACGTGCAGGCCGAGTTCGACGCCCTCGGGATCGACTTCGCCCGCCGCGGCGCGCTGACCGACGCCGCCATCGACGCCGTGCGCGCCGCGCTCGAGGACGAATGGGCGCACGACGACATGGGACAGCGCCCTCGGCCCGCGCAGATGGGAGGGGTGCCGATCTGGGTCGGCGGATCCTCACCGGCCGCGCTCCGGCGGGCGGCGCAACGCGGTGACGGGTGGTTGCCTCAGGGCACCCCCAAGAAGGAGATGCCCGCCGCCATCGCCCGGATCATCGAGATGCGCGAGGCCGCCGGCCGGGGCGCGCATCCGTTCACGTTCGGGGCCATCGCCCCCTTCTTGTGGGTGGGCGAGCAGACCTGGGATACCGGCGAGCAGTGCCTCGGGGGCGATCCCGAGCGCATCGCCCGCTATCTCAACTCCTTCGCCGAGATGGGCGTCGACCAGGTGCAGGTGCGATTCCGGTCGCGCTCGGTCGCCGAGTTGTGTGAACAGATCCAGCGCTTCGGTGCCGACGTGGCCCCGTTGCTGAAAGGGGACTGAACCGATGGGACTTCTGGACGGCAAGGTGGCGATGGTGTCGGGCATCGGGCCCGGCATGGGCCGCGACATCTCGCTGCTGTTCGCCGAGCACGGCGCCAACCTGGTGCTGGGGGCCCGGGGCATCGACAAGTGCGAAGCCGTGGCCAAGGAGGTGCAGGACC
>JANMIX010000482.1:0-2859 GCA_031376015.1 Acidimicrobiia bacterium
GTCGCCGACCTGAACGGTGACGGCAAGCTCGACGTGGCCGGCGGTTTCTACAATCTCTGTCCGAGCCCAAACAACCTCTTCGCCGCCCTCGGTGACGGAGCGGGACATTTCAGCGCCATGACGCTGCTGAACTCGGGCGACTCGTTCGCCGGCATCCTCTCGCTCGCGCTCGTCGATGTGACCGGCGACGGCCGGCCCGACATCGTGAGCCACCCCCGCACCCGAGCGGCGACGGCCGCCTCGATGTGGCTGTGGTCGGATCGAGGGGCTTCAATGGCGGCCGCGACGGGCTGTACGTGATCCTCAACGCGAACACCGGACAGCTCAGCGCACCCGGCAACGCCGTCGACATCAATCTCACTCCCTAGCCCGAGCCACCACCGGTCGAGGGCAGGGCGAACACGTAGAGGCGGCCCGCGATGCTCGCCGGCGCCTGGCTGTTGCCGCTGCCGATGTACAGCTGGCCGTTGACAACGGTCGGCGATGAGGTGACCAGCGGAGTGGCGGTGAAGCCGCTCCAGATCTGCGAGCACACCGAAGCGCCGCACGGCCCGGCCTTCCAGGCCAGCACCTGCCCCGTGTTGCGGCCGGCATAGACGACGCCGTTCGCAACTGTGGGGGAGGACAGCACCGCTGCCTGCGCCCCCGAGCCGAAAAGCGTCCACGCCGGGCCGCACTGCGGTTGCCCGCAGCCTTTGGCGTTGTACACACCGAGCCCGTTCTCCAGGCCGATGTACACCCGCCCGTTGGCCACCGCCGGCGAACCTCCGAAGAAGTTCTGCTGGTCCACGGCCTGCCACACCGGGCTACATGTCGGAGCGGCGCAACCGCCCACGGCGAAGGCCGACAGCGAATGGTTGGCACCGATGTACACGAGGCCTTCCGCGATGGCCGGCGAGGAGTCGAACGCGGGACCGCCCAGCGGGCCCTTCCACAACGGCGTACACGATGGTGCGCCACAGCCAGCGGCGTTGAAGGCATACAGGTTCCCGTCGTCGGAGCCGATGTACACGACGTTGCCCACCACGGTCGGGGTGGATTCGATCGTGCCAGAGGTGCTGGCGGTCCAGAGGGGCTGGCAGGTCGAGTTGCCGCATCCGTTCGCCGCGAACGCGTACAACTTCCCGTCGTAGGCCCCGACGAACACGGTGCCGTTGGCCACTGCCGGTGATGACATCGCGATCGACTGCGTCCCGGCCAGTCCCTGCCACAGGGGCGCGCACACCGCCGCCCCACAGCCGCCTGCAGCGAAGGCGTTGAGCCGGCCATCGTTCGACACGGCTGAGGTCTGGGATCCGACGTAGACGATCCCGTTGGCGACCGTCGGCGAGTCCATGATCTGGGCCAGGTAGCTGGACTTCCACAACGGTGTCGTGCACAGCGATTGGCCGCAACCAACGGCCGGGTAGGCCCAGAGCCGGCCGTCGGACGAGCCGATATAGACCACTCCGTTGACGACCGCGGGCGAGGAGTAGTTCACGATCTGGCCCAGCTGCGCCTGCCATTTCACCTGGAGGAAGCGGACGTTGCTGATGTTGAGCGTCGTCTCCGACGGGTTGAACCCGGTGTGCCTCGAGTTGAAGCGGAACTGTGGCCAGTTCACGTTGGTCACCGCGCCGGCCTCCGGCGTCGGGACGGTGGCGAGCAGCAGTGTGGCGAGCAGCAGCACAGCGAGCAGGAACGATCGAACGAGTCTCATGACAGCCTCCCCTGGGCATCACGGCCGGCGCGCCGATGCCGGAATTACGCACGCGAGGCCGATCGGGATTGTTCGGCGACCCGGCCGGAGTGAGGGCCCGATTGCCACAATCGTCAACGGAGCCAGCGGGCGAGGCGCCCAGCGGCCCCCACCGGTGGTTCACTTGCGCCCATGGCACCCACCGAGATCACCGTCACGGAGTTCGCCGCCCTCGACCTGACCGACTGGCGCTACGTGCTGGGCGCCATCCACGCCGAATTCCGCACGTCATCGTTCACCACCGCGGCGGGTCTGGCGCTCGACATCGCCGAGGCAACGGAGACTTCCGCCTCCCCGCCCGACCTCGACCTGCGCTCCCCCGGCACGTTGCGGGTGGTGCTCGCGGCCGGCGCCACCGACGGGGTCACGACCGATGTGATCGACGCGGCCCGCCGCATGTCGGCGATGGCCCGCAGTGCCGGCGCCGTGGCCGTCCCGCACGCACCGCAATCCTTCGAGCTGGCCATCGACACCATGGACGCCGACGCCATCCGCCCCTTCTGGGCGGCGGTGCTGGGCTACCAGCGCCAGGGCAACAACCTCGTGGATCCGTACCGGCTCGGCCCGACCCTCTGGTTCCAGCAGATGACCGAGCCCCGTACCGAGCGCAACCGGTTCCACGTCGACATCGACGTACCCCACGACGTGGCCGCGGAGCGGATCCGCGAAACATTGGCCGCCGGCGGACGCCTCGTCACCGACGAGTTCGCCCCGGCGTGGTGGGTGCTGGCCGACGTCGACGGCAACGAAGCCTGCGTGTGCACCTGGCAGGGCCGCGACACAGAGGCCTGACCGCCGCACCTCACCCGGCCCACCGCCTTCGGCCGGACGCGACACGAGTGTTAGTTTTCAAGCCATGAAGGTGATGGAAGGAATTCGAGTCCTGGAAGTTGCCCAGTGGGCGTTCGTGCCCTCGGCCGGCGCAGTGCTGGCCGACTGGGGCGCCACGGTTCTCAAGGTGGAGCACCCTGTCCACGGCGACAACATGCGTGGCCTGGTGACCTCGGGCCTCATGGGGGGCGGCGATCAGCCCACCATCAACTTCATGTGGGAACTCCCCAACCGCGGGAAGCGCAGCCTCGGCATCGACCTCAGCACCGAGGACGGCCGCATGCTCGTCC
>JANMIX010000214.1:0-1887 GCA_031376015.1 Acidimicrobiia bacterium
TCGGCCGCCTGCTTGATCGAGAGGCTGATCCGGCGACGGGCCAGGTCGAGATCGATGATCTTGACCCACAGCTCTTCACCGGGAGTGACCACCTGCTCGGGCAGGTCGACGTGGTGGGCGGACATCTCCGAGATGTGCACCAGACCCTCGATGCCGTCGCCCACCTGGACGAAGGACCCGAAGGGGACGAGCTTGGTGACACGGCCGTAGACGAGCTCGCCCACCTTGTGGGAAGAAGCGAACTCCTGCCACGGATCCTGCTGGGTGGCCTTGAGCGAGAGGCTGATGCGCTCGCGGTCGAGGTCGACGTCGAGGACCTGCACGCTCACCTCGTCGCCCACCGCTACGACCGAGCCGGGATGATCGACATGCTTCCAGGACAGCTCCGAGACGTGGATGAGGCCGTCCATGCCGCCCAGGTCCACGAAGGCGCCGAAGTTCACGACGCTGGACACGACGCCCTGGCGCACCTCGCCCGGCTTCAGGTTGGCGAGGAAGTCCTCGCGCTGTTCCTTCTGGGTCTCCTCGAGCCAGGCCCGGCGTGAGAGGACCACGTTGTTGCGGTTCTTGTCGAGCTCGATGATCTTGGCCTCGAGGGTGCGGCCCACGTAGGGCTGCAGGTCGCGGACTCGGCGAAGCTCGACCAGGCTGGCCGGCAGGAAGCCACGCAGGCCGATGTCGATGATGAGGCCGCCCTTGACCACCTCGATCACCGGGCCCTTGACGACGCCCTCTTCCTCCTTGATCTTCTCGATCGTGCCCCAGGCCCGCTCGTACTGGGCCCGCTTCTTGGACAGGACGAGGCGCCCTTCCTTGTCTTCCTTGGTGAGCACCAGCGCTTCGATCTTGTCGCCCAGCGCCACGATCTCGGAGGGGTCGACGTCGTTGCGGATCGACAGTTCCCGGGACGGGATCACACCCTCGGACTTGTAGCCGATGTCGAGGAGCACCTCGTCGCGGTCGACCTTGACGACGGTGCCCTCCACGATCTGGCCGTCTTCGACATCGACCATGGAGGCCTCGTAGGCCTGTTCGAGGTCGAGTCCGAGGTCGTCCTCGATGACGGTGCGGAGCACGTAGTCATCGACGGGCGGAGCGTCGGGCGCAGCGTCGGGGGCGGGGGAAGCGTCGGGGGTCTGGTCGGACAAGGGGAGGCCTTCTCAGGTACGGACAGATGTCGGGAACAGGGACTGCGCCGACCTTGCCGGCGCGGGGGCGCGAATCAGCTTTGCGCGGACCGAAAAGGTAGCACACCGGCTGCGTGCCGCCTAGCAGCCGGCAGGTGTCGGGCGACGGCGCTCAACGCCGGCCCATCGCCAGGAACTCGGGGGTCTCGACGTCGGGCGGTCGGCGACCGTAGTCGCCCGGTTCGACGGACCACACGTGCTCCAGTACCAGACCCGCGTCCTTGAAGAGGAACCCCAACTCCCGCGGGGTATAGCAGGTCGTCCAGAGCTCGGCCGGTCGGTCGTTCCCCGTCTCGTCCTTGATCACGGTGTGCTCGTGGTTGACGCCAGTGCGCGCATCGAAGTGTGCGCCCTCCACCGGGTAACGCACCTGGAAGTAGGCGGAGAAGGCGCTCACCGCCACCCGCCCGCCGTTCCGCAGTGCGGCGGCCATGCCCGACAGGACCCCGGCATCCTCCCCCGGGTGCACCAGCCCGAACGCCCCCTGGCAGAGGGAGATCGCGGCGTCGAAGGAACCGGCCAGGGTCGGGTCCTCGCCGAGGTGGCGGGCGTCGAGGCGACGGAACGAGGCCGGAGACCCCTCGGGCGTGTCGGCTTGGGCGATGGCCACGAACCGTTCGCTGATGTCGATCCCCAGTACCTCGATACCGCGGGCCGCCAGGGCGAGGGAATGGCGCCCCGGCCCGCACCCCACGTCGAG
>JANMIX010000217.1:0-8730 GCA_031376015.1 Acidimicrobiia bacterium
GATGCCGTCCATGGGCACGCCGTGGAGCACGGTGCGCATCGCCTCCACTGCTGCGCCATCGGCGCCGTTCTTGTCGCCTCGGCCCATCCAGCGGGCGGCGGCCAGCGCCGCGGCCTCGGTGACACGCACGAGTTCGAGGGCCAGGTTGCGGTCGGGAGTCTGCCGGTCGGAGGCCATAGGGACGAAACCTAGTGGCTAACGTCCCGCCCCGATGTCCCGCCCCTCCCCTCGCATCTCGGCGGCCATGTGTGCCCATGGGCGCACTCTGGCCGATCCGCGCCTGTCGCCGAAGGGTGATCGGGCCGCCCTGGTGGTGTCCTCGGCGGGTCGCGCCCAGGTCGTCGTGTTGCACCGATCGGCCCTCGGGTGGGGTCCGGAAACGGTGGTCACGTCGGATCCCGCGCCCCAGGGCGCGAGGACGTTCGGCGGTGGCGTCCTCGACTGGACCCCCGACGGTGAAGCCCTGGTCTTTGCCGGCAAGGACGGTGCCCTGTGGTGGGTGGCGGCCACGGGGGGGCCGGCCCGTCTGGTGACCCCGGCGCCGGCAGAGGGGGCCGCGCAGGCACCCGCGGTGTCGCCCGACGGTGCCTGGGTCGCCTTCGTCGCCGACGAGCGCCACGTGCTCGTCACGGCCCTGCGTCCCGAGGCGCCGTCGTGGCCCCAACCCCTCTCTGCGGGGGCCGACTTCTGCTTCGACCCGTGCTGGTCACCTGACGGGCGCACCGTGGCCTGGCACGAGTGGGACGTGCCGGCCATGCCATGGGACTCGAGCCGCATCGTCGCCCGGGGGGCGTCGGAGGCCGGGCGGCCGGGGAGTCCGGTGGTGGTGGCCGGCGGTGAGGGCGTGGCGGTGCAGCAGCCACGCTTCGGACCCGACGGCCGTCTCGGGTTCCTCTGCGACGCCGGGGGCTGGCTCAACCTGTGGGTTGCCACCGACCACGGTGCCGCGGGCTGGTCCAGCGAAGCGCTGCGGAGCGAACGCCACGAGCACGGCTCGCCGGCGTGGGGGATGGGGCAGCGCTCCTTCGCCTGGGCGCCCGAGGGAGATGCCATGGCCTTCGCCCGCAATGAGGAGGGCTTCGGCCGGCTGTGCCGGCTCGACCTGCAGTCGGGCGAGGTGGAGGATCTGGGCAAGGGGGTGCACGGCAGCCTGACCTGGGTGGGGGATCAACTGGCGTGCCTGCGCTCGGGGGCCCGCACCCCCACGGTGCTGGTGGCCTACGAAGGGGGCCAGCGCACGACCATCGCCCGGGGTCCGGTGGCGGGGTTCGAGTCGGCTGGCCTGGTGGAGCCCGAGGTGGTGACCTGGCCGGGCGAGGACGGCGGCGAAGTCCACGGGCGCCTGTACCGCACGGCTGTCGAGCCCGCCACCGGTGCCGGCAACCCGCCCCCGCTCATCGGTTGGATTCATGGCGGGCCGACCGATCAATGGCAGGTCACGTTCATCCCCCGCCTCGCCTACCTGGTGGAACGGGGCTGGTCGGTCCTGCTGGTGGATCATCGCGGTTCCACCGGTTGGGGCCGGGCCTACACCCAGGCCATGGCCGGCCGGTGGGGCGATCTCGACGTGGCCGACACGGCGGCCGGGCTTCGCCATGCGGCGGCCCAGGGGTGGTGCGACCCGGCCCGCATGGTGGTGATGGGTGGTTCCGCCGGCGGGTTCACGGTGCTGAACCTGCTGGCCCGCCATCCTGACCTCTGCGCCGCCGGGGTCGATCTGTACGGCGTGGCCGACCTGTTCGACCTGGACGAGACGACCCATCGCTTCGAGGCGCACTACCTGCAGTCGCTGGTGGGGCCCTTGCCGGAGGCGGCGACGAAGTACCGGGAACGCTCGCCGGTGCATCACGCTGAGGGGATCGTGGCGCCGCTGCTGATCCTGCAGGGCGAGGATGATCCGGTCGTGCCTCCGGCCCAGTCGAGAGCGATCGCGGACCGCTTGGTTGGTCTGGGCCGTAGGGTCGAGACGCATTTCTATCCAGGTGAGGGCCACGGTTGGGGGAAACCGGAAACCGTCATCGACGAGTTGGGCCGCGTGGAATCGTTTCTGCGCCGCCATGTCCTGCGTTGGAGGTCCTCATGATGCGTTGGTGCCAGTTGTGCGGAGGCGAGTACGTCGCCGGCGTGCTCGAGTGCGTGGATTGCGCGGTGCCGCTGGGCGACCACCGGCCGCTCACGTTGGAGGAACTGGTCGGTCGCGACGGTGAGCGCATCGAGTACGAGTTCGAGGAACTGGCCCCCATCAAGCGGCTCGCCCTCGACGAGCAGTTCCTGGAGGAGGGAATCGGTCACGCCTGGGACGGCACGGCCCTGGTGGTCCGCCCCGAGGACGAGGAGGCCGCCGACGAACTCATCGACCGCTTCGACGAGGAGGACTTCCTGGAGGCCGACGTGCCTCAACTCAGCTACGAGGTGGCTGACCTCACCGACGCCCAGCGGGCCGAACTGGTCGACCTGCTCACGACGGCCCAGATCGAATTCGCCTGGGATGAGCATGGGGAGTTGGTCGTCCTCGAGCACGACGAGGAGCGGGTGGATGCCTTCCTCGACGCCGTGACCGGCGAGGGCGCGTCCGCGGCCGAAGGGGCGACGCTCGGCGACGCCACCGCCACCGCCGCCCGCGGCACCGGCAACGAGGCCGACGACGAGGGCACCGGCGGCGACGACCTCGACCGCGATCCGAACGCCATCGATGACGATGAGGATGACCGTGACAGTGACAGCGACAGCGCGGCCGTCGCCGCCCGTCTGTACGACGACGAGGAGGAGGACGCGCCGGAGCTGTTGGGGCGGATCTTCGTGGCCGCGGACCGGTTGCTGCACGATCCCAACGATCACCGTGGGGTGCTCGACTGTCTCGAGTACGTGGCCCGCGTGCGCCGGCTGGCGCTTCCCTTCGGCTTCAATCCACCGGTGTGGGCCGACCTGGTGGCCCAGTGCTCGGGGCTGGCCGTGGCCATCGAGGACAACGCCGAGGACGAGGACATCATCGAGCAGGCGACGCTGGTGCGGAACCTGCTGCACCCCTACATCTGAGCGCCAGCACGGCGGCTCAGGAAGGTCTGGGGTCGGGCGGCATCCCCGCCCCCGGACCCGGTGCAGATGGCGCCGAGCCGGGCGTGGGCCGGTACCCTCGCGGCTGTGATCCTGGCAGAGTTCGAGGTGCACCACAGCCGCGTCTTCTCCCCGACGCGGCGGCTCTCGCTGGGTCGCCGGCACCTGCCCCTCGACCCGAGCCCGGGTTTCGGCCCGCTGCTGCTCGGCGCCATCGTGGCGGTGGGGGCCGAGGACCTCGACGACGAGGACACCGAGGGCATCGACCGGCTCATGGCGCAGCTCGAGGCGGGCCAGCGAGTGGTGCAGCCCCACCTGCGCAACCGTCTACAGACCGATCAGCACGGCTTGGGCCGTAGCGTGGGCCGGCTGCTCGGCGGGGGTGAATCCCTGGAGCTCGACGTGGAGGGCATGGGCTCGCCGTTGCAGATGACGCTGGCGTCGGTGTACGCCGCCGGGCAGTTCCCGCTCGGGGTGCGTCACCGGGCGTTCGAGGTGCTGCGCAAGGGCTTGGCGTGGCGAGGCGCCATCGATCGCAACCTGTTCTCGTACCTGGCGGGGCCGGAGGGCCCGTCGTGGAGCGCCCTCGCCTTCGCCAACCCGCTGCAGTGGGCCGCGGAGTTGCTGGGCGTGGACCTCGACGAGGATGGCCGGGCCGAGCGGCGCAGCGTGCAGCGCGCCTTCGGCGACATGCTGCGGTCGGTGCATCCCGACCACGGCGCGGAGGCGGAGCACGCAGCCAGGCTCATCGCCGATCTGCGTGAGGCTCGCCGCATCCTGCTCGACGCATGAAGCCCAAGGCGCTGCTGCTGGCCCCGGGTGCGGGAGGCGACCGCACCCACCACACCCTGGTCGCCATTGCCGAGGCGCTGGCCCCGATGCCGGTGACCCGGATGGACTTCCCCTACCGGCAGGCCGGCCGCCGAGCCCCGGACCGCGCCCCGGTGCTGCTCGAGGCGGTGCGCACCGAGGCGGCGGCGACGGTGTCCGAGGCCCGATGCCGGCCCGGCTCCCTGGCCCTGGGCGGACGGTCGATGGGGGGTCGGATCTGTTCGATGGCGGTGGCCGACGGCCTCAAGGCCGCCGCGCTCGTGCTGCTCAGCTACCCGCTGCACCCTCCGGGGAAGCCCGAGAAGTTGCGCATCGAACATTTCGAACGCATCGAGGTGCCATGCCTGTTCATCTCGGGCACCAAGGATCAGTTCGCCATGCCTGAGGAACTCGAGCGTCACAGTGCCGCCATCGCCGGACCGGTCACCCATGTGTGGATCGACGGCCAGGGTCACGACCCCCGCAACCGCGACGATCTCATCGCCACGACGGTGCGCCAGTGGCTGCGGGGTTGATGTTCAGGGGTTGATGTTCACTCCACCCCGTCCTCGGGGTTGAGATCCTCCAACTCGCGACGGGCGGTCTCGGGAAACAGGGTGAGCACCAGCACGGCCAGCAGCACGGGACCGACGGCCATCAATGCGAGCGGGGCCGCGTAGCCGTGGCCCTGGTCGACGAGGCGTCCCACCACCAACAGGCCCACGCCGCTGCCCGTCAGGGCGATCGCCTCGATCACCCCCGCGGCGCGGCCCCGTAGGCCGGTGGGGAACAACTCGGGTCGGTACACGCCCAGTGACGGCACGGTCATGCCCGCACCGATGCCCCCGGCAGTCGCCCAGGCCCACAGCGCCCACCCACCGGTGGTGAACGAGAGCAGCAACAGCAGGGCGCCCGTCACCGTGCCGACCGCTCCCACCGCGCGGCGGCCCCGGCGGTCGGCCAGCCGCCCGCCGACCACGATGCCGATCACCGCCGGAGTTCCGGTGGCGATGGTGAACATGCTGATGCGGGCGGCGGAGAACCCGCGGACGGTGCGCAGGTAGTCGTTCTGGAACTGGAACGCGGGGGCCACGAACAGCGCAGCCAGGAAGCCGGCCGCCGCCAGCAGGATCAGCCGGCCGGAGTGGTCGCGCAGGGAGGGCGACGCCGCGTGAGGGCGCACGAACCGGCGGCTCTCGGGGAGGCGGCGGTGGGCCAGGAGGGCCAGGGACAGCCCCAGCAGAGCGACCGCATAGACGACCCGCCAGCCGCCGCGACCCATGTCGGCCACCGGCAGGACCCAGATGCACACGCCCGCACCGAGCCCCGAGGACATGACCAGCAGGCTGTAGGCGTAGGCACGAGACCCTGCCGGGACCTCCTCGGCCGCCACGATGCCGACCAGCAACCCCACCGCCCCCGCCGCGCCGGTGGCAATCACCATCATCACCGTGAGCGTGGCCAGGTTGGGGGAGAGGGCGGCTCCGGCCGTGGCGACGCAGGCGATGGTGGCGGACAGCGGCAGAAGGATGCGCCGTCCGATGCGATCGGCCCGGGCCGCCAGCACGATGGACAGCAGCACGCCCGTGCGGGCGACGGCCAGGGCCGTGCCCTGACTGGAGTGGCTGGCACCGAAATCCTGCGCTGCGAAGGTGGCCGTCTGGGTCATCACCGTGCCGACGTAGCCGTCGACCATGGCCAGCGCGGCCAGGAGGCAGAGGACGGTGGTGGTGCGGGCATCGAAACGGTCGGCGGGCGCCCATGGCGGCCGCCGGCCCGGCCGCCGCAGCGACATCCGGATGGGCACCCAGAAGAGCGGGGCGAACACGGGCATGGCCAGGCGGGCCCGGATCTCCTCGGTGACGCCCCCGTCAGGGTCCCTGCGCACCGTGCGGTCGTAGCTGCGGAACGGTCCCTCGGCGCAGCCGAAACGGGCTGCCACGTCACCGCCGAGGCCGTCGAGGGCGACCTCGGTCAACAGGTCGGCGCGTGGCTCGAACACGTGCGACGGAGGGTCGGAGCCCGCGGGATGGTGGATGACGACGCGCACAGGGGCCCTGGGCGGGGCAGGATAGACGGCGAATGGAAGCGATCCTGGTTCGTCCCTCCGGCACCCTGTCGGGATTGGTGCCCATCGCCGGGGCCAAGAATTCCGTGCTCAAGTTGATGGCGGCGACCACCCTGGCGACGGGTCGCTACGTGCTCCACAACGTGCCCGCCATCAAGGACGTGGAGTGGATGTGCGACCTGCTGCGCTCCATGGGGCTCAGCGTCGAGCGCCCCGATCCCCACGACCTGGTGATCGATCGGCCCGCCGTGATCGTGCCCGAGGCGCCCTATGAACTGGTGGAACGCATGCGGGCCTCGATCGTGGTGCTGGGCCCGCTCCTGGCCCGCGAGGGCCGTGCCCGGGTGGCCCTGCCCGGTGGTGACGACTTCGGTCCTCGTCCCATCGACATGCACCTGAAGGGTCTCGAGCTGCTCGGCGCCCAGTTCGAGACGACCCACGGTTACATCGAAGCCACGGCGTCGAGCCTCATCGGGACCCGGATCGTCCTCGAGTATCCGAGCGTCGGTGCCACCGAGAACGCCCTCATGGCCGCGGTGCTGGCCAAGGGCACCACCGTCCTCGAGAACGCGGCCAAGGAACCCGAGATCGCCGACCTCGCGGCGTTCCTGAATCGCATGGGAGCGGTGGTGCTGGGCGCCGGTTCGTCCACCATCACCGTGGAGGGAGTCGACGAGCTCAGCGCCGTTGAGCACACGGTGATCGCCGATCGGGTCGAGGCCGCCACCTACCTGGCCGCGGTGGCGGTGTGCGGTGGCGAGGTCACCCTGCAGGGCGCCCGGCACGACCATATGGACGTGCTGCTCGACAAGCTGGGCGAGATGGGGGTTCGGACCTCACCGGCGCCCGACGGCGTGTGGGTGTCCTCCACCGGGAATCTGCGGGCCGTTGACGTGGCCACGTTGCCGTATCCGGGGATCGCCACCGATTACAAGCCGCTCCTGGTCGCCATGTTGAGCGTGGCCGACGGGCTCTCGATCGTCACCGAGAACATCTTCAGCGGCCGGTTCCGCTATGTCGATGAGCTGATCCGCATGGGCGCCGACATCCGGACCGATGCCCATCACGCCGTGGTGCGGGGCAGACCCCGGCTCTCGGCCGCCCCCGTGAAGGCCACCGACATCCGGGCCGGCGCCGCCCTCGTCGTGGCCGGTCTGCGCGCCGACGGCGAGACAGAGGTGCGAGGCGCCGAGCACATCGACCGTGGGTATGAGGATCTGGTCGGCAAGCTCACGGCGATCGGGGCCGACATCTCCCGCCAAACCTCCGACTGAGCGCGCGCCGGCGGGGGCCCCTGAGGCGGCTCGGGCGCGGCCACTCGGCCACAGAGCGTCAAATTTCCTGGTGGGACAGTTCTATGCACCCATCGTGCAGGAAACAGACGATCCATGCCGCACAACATCCTCTCCCTGAGTAGACGGTTGGCCGCAACCTTGCGGGAGCTTTCCGACGCCGGTGACGCGCTGCTGTGCGGCTGCGGGCCCTACTTCATCTGCGTCGATTGCGCCCTCAGCTATCCGGAGCGGGGTGAATTCGATGAACTGGAACCCGTGCTGTCGGAGCGCCTGGCGTGAGGCAACAGTCGGTGCTCCGACCCACCGAGGTGACGGGCCGCGTCGGGTTCTTCGACCGCTTTGCCGGCGCCGCCTCGATGTTGGCCAGCCGGGCCGTGTTCTTCGCTCTGTGCGTGATGCTCATCCTGCTGTAGGCCCCGTCGATCGTCCTGTTGCGCGATATCGACACCTGGCAACTGATCATCAACACCGCCACCACCATCGTGACGTTCCTGATGGTGGCCCTGCTGCAGAACACCCAGACCCGCAGTGATCAGGCGGTGCAGCACAAGCTGAACGCCTTGGCGGCCGGAATGGCCGATCTCATGGAGCACATGGCCGAGCGGGACTCCGCCGGCAAGCTGCGTGACGACCTGCGCGAGTTGCGGGCCGCAGTAGGCCTCGAGCAGCGGGAAACCTCCACGGAGGGCCGGCACCGGGGGCACTGACCCCGTCTCGCCCACGACCCGGTTGCCACCCCCGGGGCCTCGCTCCCGCGGCGGTCTTCGACGGGGAGCGCACTTGCTGCACTTTCTAGGGGCGAGCCCGTTTCACTCAGGCGGTCTCCGTGGGTGGGCTCCTCGGGGGTGAATGTTCGGTCGAGTCGTCGTGGGAAGAGCCCCGGTCGGATGCGTATCCAGTGCCCTCAACCGGATCCTTCGCTTCGGCGGTCGCGGCGGCCCGCTTGTTGGCGCTGTGCAGGAGAAGGCCGAAGAGCACCACCGGCGCCGCCACGAGCAGTAGCTCGTCCCACCCGCCCTGATGGGCCAGCACCCACGCCAACGTCACCGTTCCAGACTGTCACGCGACCCCGACCGAATGCGACCACCCGAGGGGCGACCCGAGCCGTCGAGGAACAGTGGAGGGAACAGATGCGGAGCACCGGGTGTTTCGCCCGGGGTCACACGCAGGTGCGAGAATCGAGCTTCCATGCGAGAAAAGGTCGAGCAGACAATCGAGGTCATCCGTCCGGCCATCCAGGCCGACGGTGGTGACATCAATTTGCTCGAGGTCAACGAGGAGACCGGTGTGGTCACCGTCGAGCTGATCGGCGCCTGCGTCAGCTGTCCCGCGTCGACGGTCACGCTGAAGGCGGGCATCGAGCGGATCCTGAAGGACCGCGTCGAGGGCGTGACCGAGGTCATCGCCGTCTAACTTCGTCGGGCCATGGCACGCGTCCGGGACCCGCAGCAGCTCGTCGACGCCCTCCGGGGCGGTGACCGTGGCGCGCTGGCCCGGGCTCTC
>JANMIX010000562.1:0-1697 GCA_031376015.1 Acidimicrobiia bacterium
ACTGGCTGCTGCGCCACACCGCGCACGATGTCTGGCACCACTTCGATGACATCGGTCGCATCGCGGTCGCCCTCGGTGCCGGGCCCACGCCGGCCTCGACGGCCGGGCGGGTCACGGGACTCTTCGCCGGCGACGGCGGAGTCCCCAAGCAGCCCCGCGACGAGGTCCGTATCGGGTACCGGGGCGTGGAGGGCGATCGCCAGGCGGTGCGCAAGCACCACGGACGCGTGTGGCAGGCGTTGTGCCTCTACTCCGCCGAGGTGCTCCAGGCGTTGCAGGACGAGGGCCATGGGATCTTCGCCGGTGCCGCCGGGGAGAACGTGACCGTCGCCGGCCTCGACTGGCCCTCGTTGCGACCGGGGATGCGCCTCGGTCTCGGCGCCGAGGTGCTGGTGGAGTTGACCGTCTATGCCACGCCTTGCAAGGCCAACGCCCAATGGTTCGCCGACCGCCGCTTCTCCCGGATCGACCACGACCTGCATCCCGGCTTCAGCCGGCTCTACGCGGCGGTGTTGCGCGACGGCGTCCTGCGCACCGGCGACCCCGTCACCATCGAACCCTGAGGGTGACGGCCGGGCCCGGCGTCAGTCCGGAGGCACGGCGGCGGCGATCGCGGCGGCGATGGCGGTGGCGGTGGCGCCGGCCTCCTCGTCGCTGGCATAACGGGTGCGGGGCCAGAAGAAGCCACGGAGGCCGTCACCCTTGGTACGGGGAACGACATGCACGTGCAGGTGCGGCACGCTCTGGCTGACCACGTTGTTCATGGCCACGAACGTGCCTTGCGCGGCCATGGCCGACTGCACCCCGGCGGCGGTGCGCTGCACGCGGGCCGTCAGCGGGCCGAGTACCTCGCCAGGCACGTCCAGCAAGGTGGCGTAGTGGGTGCGGGGAACCACCAGCACGTGCCCGGGGAACAGCGGCCGCACGTCGAGGAAGCCTAGGAACTCCTCATCGGCGAACACGACGTGCGCGGGTGCCCGACCGGAGCCGATCTCGCAGAACACGCACATTGCCACCCCCGGAACTTAGGCATGGTGGCAGCTGGCCATCCACCGAGCTCCGGCGCACAACGCGGGCAACCGACCTCGCACCGCAGCGGACCATCCACCTTCGCCGGCGCCCGGCAGGCTTCGATGGTGGGAGTGTCCCTGTCGGCCCGCGACCCCCACCTGACGGGGAGTTCACGCGGTGCCACCGATCCCCTGGAGCCCCTGTGACCACCTCCTTGGACCGTCCGCGCACCTACGTCCTCGACACCTCGGTGTTGCTCGCCGACCCGCGCGCTCTCGTGCGCTTCGCCGAGCACGAGGTCGTGCTCCCGATCGTGGTGCTGATGGAGTTGGAAGCGAAGCGGAACCACCCGGAGCTGGGTTGGGCCGCCCGCGAATCGCTGCGGCTACTCGAGCGCTTCCGGCTGGCGGCGGGCTCGCTGACCGAACCCCTACAAGCCAACGATGCCGGCGGCACCCTTCGAGTGGAGCTCAATCACCAGTCCACCGGTGGGTTGCCCGCCGCGCTGGCCGCCGACAACAACGACCACCGCATCCTGGCGGTTGCGTACAACCTCGCCAGCGAGGGCCAGGACGTCACCGTCGTCACCAAGGATCTGCCGTTGCGGCTCAAGGCCTCGATCGTGGGCCTCGCCGCCGATGAGTACCGCAACGAGCTGGCCAGCACCGACACGAGCTGGACGGGCC
>JANMIX010000576.1:0-6772 GCA_031376015.1 Acidimicrobiia bacterium
GGGTCCTCGACCTCGGATCGGGTGAGGGATACGGCGCCGCGCTGCTCGCGGGGGTGGCCAAGTCGGTTCTGGGGGTCGACATCGACCCGCTCGCGGTGGCGCACGCCGGGCGTACCTACGACGATGCCAATGTCAGCTTCCAGGTGGGTTCGGCCACCGATCCGGCCTTGTTGCGCAACGCGGACGGCCAGTTCGACGTGATCGTGTGCTTCGAGACCCTCGAGCACACCGACGATCACGAGACCCTCATCGCCAACGTGAAGCGGTTGCTCCGGCCGGGAGGACTCTTCGCCGTCTCGACGCCCGACAAGGCGGTGTATTCAGGGCAACTGGAGCGCCAGAACCCGTTCCATGCCCATGAACTCGACGCCGGCGAATTCGCCGCCCTTCTCGAGCGTGCCTTCGCGCAGGTCCGCCTGGCAGGTCAGGCGGCGTTGACCGGATCCGTCATCGCCGTGTCCGACGACGCTTCCGGCGCGCCGGCCTCGATCGAGACGCTGCACGCCGACGACGGCGACACCGTGTCGTGGCGACTCGAGCCCGGCTTCACCCCGGTGCTCCGGGTGGCCTTGGCGTCCGACGATCCGCTCCCCGAACTGCCGGCGGTGTCGTTGCTGCTCGACGCTGACCTGTCGGCCATCCGCGCCGCCGAACGCCGGGCGTTGCACTCCGAGGAGGCGCTCAAAGAAGCTCGGGGCCGCCTGGCGGAACTGGGAACCCAGATGGACGCGCTCCGGCGTGCGCACCGCGAACTCACCACCCGCGAGGCCGAGGCCTCCCAGGTGGCCGAGGACGCGACCCGGCGGATCAACCATCTCGAGAGCTCGCTGATGGTCAAAGGCCTCCACGCCTATCGCGAGGCACTCGATCGGGTCGTGCCGCCCGGATCGCGTCGCCGAGGGCAGTACCACCGTCTGCTGGCCGTGGCCCGAGGCCGGGTGCGGTCACCGCAGCGCACCGAGTCCTACGAGCTGCCCCACGCCGAGGAGCCCCGGGTGTCGGTGGTGATCCCGGTGTACGGACAGTGGGAGGTCACCGAGCGGTGCCTTCGATCCCTGCCCGCCGCCGTTCGCACTGCGGCGGAGATCATCGTCGTCGACGACTGCTCACCGGACGACACCACCGAACGGCTCAGGGACGTCAAGTATCTGAAGCTGGTCGAGCTGGCCCAGAACGTCGGCTTCCTCCGTGCCTGTAACGCAGGGATCGCCGCGGCGCGTGGCGAGTACGTCCTCTTGCTCAACAACGACACCGAACCGGATCCCGGTGCCATCGACCGCCTCTGTGCCGTGTTCGACGGCGATCCGTCGGTGGCGGTGGTGGGCGCCAAGCTGGTGTATCCCGACGGT
This sequence comes from Acidimicrobiia bacterium, assembly GCA_031376015.1. Taxonomy (GTDB): domain Bacteria; phylum Actinomycetota; class Acidimicrobiia; order Acidimicrobiales; family JACDCH01; genus JANMIX01. The sequence continues at coordinate 1,350 of JANMIX010000576.1, forward strand.
CGCCTGCAGGAGGCCGGGGGGATCATCTGGCGCAACGCCTCGGGCTGGAACGTCGGACGGGGCGGTGATCCGGATGCCCCGGAGTTCAACTATCCCCGCGACGTCGACTACTGCTCGGGTGCCGCGCTGCTGGTGCGTCGGTCGTTGCTGAGCGAGCTCGGTGGCTTCGACGAGCGATTCGAACCCGCCTACTACGAGGACACGGATCTGTGCTTCGAGGCCCGCCGCCGGGGGTTCCGCGTGGTCTACGAACCACGCGCCCGGGTAGTGCACTACGAAGGCGTGTCGCATGGGACCGATCTCGACTCGGGGGTGAAGCGCCACCAGGTGACCAACCAGGTGACCTTCGCCGACAAGTGGGCTGCCGAGCTCACCGAGCACTTCGAGCCCACCGCCAACTGGGTGGCCCTGGCCAAGACCCGCAGCCGGGGTGGCCGGATCTTCGTGGCCGACCACATCATTCCCGAGCCGGATCGCGACGGCGGCTCGTTGCGGATGTTCCGCCTGCTCGAGATCCTCCTGCGCAAGGGGTACTCGGTCACGTTCCTGCCCCAGAACCGGCTGTTGGTGGAGCCCTACACCCAGGCACTGCTCGACCTCGGTATCGAGGTGGTCGGTCCCCACGTGGATGTCGCGGCCCTGCTGAGGGAACTGGCACCGGGCCTCGACGCCATCGTGTTGTCGCGCCGCACCGTGGCCTTGCAGTTGTGGGAGACCGTGCGCGATTCGGCGCCTCAGGTGCCGGTCATCTTCGACACCGTCGACCTGCACTTCCTGCGGGAGGAGCACGAGGCGAAGGCGTTGGACGAGGAGGCCCAGAAACGGGCCCGGGCCGGCCGCGAACAGGAGCTGTTCCTGATGAGGGGCTCACGCCAGGTGTGGGTGGTCTCCGAGAGCGAGCAGGAACTGCTGGGCGAACTCGTACCCGAGGTGGACGTGCAGGTCGTCCCTCTGGTGCACGACGTGCATCCCACCGATGCCACCTTCGACGAGCGCGAGGGGATCGTCTTCGTCTGCAACTGGAACCATCCCCCCAACATCGACGGCGCCGTGTGGCTCTTCGAGGAGATCCTGCCCCTGGTGCGGGCCCGGCTTGGCGAGGTACCCCTGCGGCTCGTCGGCCCCCACATGCGCGACGAAGTGGCCGCCCGCGCCGACGCGGCCACCGTGGTGACGGGTTGGGAACCCGACATCCATGCCGTGTACCACCGGGCCCGGCTCGCGATCGCGCCGCTGCGCTACGGCGCCGGCATGAAGACCAAGGTGACCGACGCGCTGGCCCACGGGCTGCCCATCGTGACCACCAGCGTCGGTGTGGACGGGATGGCGGCCGGCGTGTGTGGGGTGGCCGCTGTGGCCGACGACGCCGAGGGATTCGCCGAAGCCGTCGTGCGGTGCTACCTCGACCGCGACGAATGGCGCCGCCGGCACCTCGCCGGTCCCTCCGCCGTGCGTGACGCCTACGGCAGCGATGCCGTGGGCGAGTTGCTCGACGGTGTCCTCTCCTTCCTCGGGGAACGCTCCGCCTCCTCGTGAACACCGTCGTCGAACCGGCCGCCACCGACCCTGCCGAACCCTCCGGGGCGCCCCGACTCCTGGAGCGGGCACATCTGGCGCCATGGATGGGGCCGTGGGCCGCGTACCTCGCCCTGGTGACGGTGATCACCTGGCTCTACGGACTGTGGCCGGGCCACTCCTTGCCGTTCGGCTCGGTCGCCCTCATCGGCGGGTGGGCCCACTGCGTCGACCACGCCAGCCACACGTGCACCCAGGTGGGGTTCCCTGCCGGCATCCCGATGAGCCTCGGCAGTTCGGTCATCGTGTTCGTGTGGGCGGCATCGCATCTCGGGGTCGGCGCCGAGGTGGCCATGAACGTGCTGGCGCTGGTCTGCATCGCGGCCGGAGCAGCGGCTCTGTGGCTCACGGTCCGCTCGTTCGTGCCCAGCCATGTCGCCGGGTTCATGGCGGCATTGCTGTTCTACGTATCGCCCGCCGTGGCCGCCCATGCGGGGCTGGTGTCGCTGTACTACGGGTTTGCCTGGCTGCCGGTACCCGTGTGTCTCGCCGTCCTGGCGGTGCGCGCCGCCCACACGAACACGATGACCGACGCGCCGAGGCGGGTGGCGATGCTCGCGGTGGGAGTGTTCGTGTCGGCGCTGGCGCTGGTGTACTCCGACCCGTACCCGTGGGTCATCGCCAGCGCGCTGGTGCTGCCCGCGGGCCTGTGCGTCGGGATCGCGGCGCTGTGGTCACGGCGTTGGCGCAGCGCGCTGCTGCTGGTGGCGGTCGCGGTGGCCCTCGTGCTGCCCGGCCTGCTCTACAGCGCTCGCGAATCGAACGGGGATCTCGCCACCACGTCGCCGCTGAGCTTCTACCGAGCGATGAGCGTGGACGTCGCCACCATGATCGTGCCGACTCGTCTGGAGGAGATCGGCCGGGTGCTGCATTCGCCGGTGGAGGCCTGGAAGCACACGGAGTTCTACGGCGACGGCTCGAACCTGGCCTTCAACTACGTGGGCCTCGGCACCCTGGTGATCGCGGCGTTGGGGGTGATCGCGGTTGCCCGGAAGGACCGTCGCACGGCCTTGATCGTGGGCGGCCTGGCGGTCGGCGGGTTGGTTTGCCTCGCACTGGGGCTGGGCCCGTCCCTGAAGGTGTTCTCGCGGGCGTCGACCCGACCGATCGCCCCCGGGGGTCAGTACCAGTACGGCGACTATCTGATGCCCGCCAGCGATGCCCGGGCACCCCTGCCGTGGTCGTTCCTCTACGACATTCAACCCTTCGCCAGCATGCGCGTCCCCTACCGCTGGCATGTCGGGTTGCGTCTGATGGTGGCGATGTTCACCGGTGCCGTGGTCGGGATCCAGTGGCGACGCCGCAAGTTCCTACTGGCCGCCGCCGTGAGCGTGTTCCTGGTGCTGGAGGCGACGCCGGTGTTGCTGACCGACCTTCGTCACCGCACCGAGATCGCCCATGACCAACTCACCCGCTACCGCGCCGACATGGACGCGTCGTTCAAGGGGCGTTTCCGTGCGGGCGAGCGGGTGATCTTCCTGCCTGCCGCCAACGACTACCTGGCCATGGACCTGGCCCCCACCTACGACATCGACACCTACAACACCACCTTCGACAAGGCAGTGGCCGCAGTCCGCGCCGCCCAACCTGAACCGGTGGTGCATGCCTTTGAGGGCGCGGCCACCGGCCAGCTGGGACGTGACGATGTGTGCGCACTGTTCCGCTCCGCGACGGTCGACGCGGTGGTGTTCGACGACTTCAGCCTTCGCTGGGACAGCTACGCGTGGCCGCCCGCGGCCAAGGCGCGGGCCGCCCAGCGGGCGCTCAACGCCAAGGTCGGGGTGTTCGACGACCCCGCGTTCGCGGCGGACCAACGGCCGCTCGCCGTCATCGTCCGCGCCCGTCCGGGTGCCGGCTGCGCCCCCGCCGCTCCCTCCTGAGCAGGCTCAGGCGTGGGCGACGAGCAGCCAGCCGGTGCCGCGTTCGCCGGTGACCAGACGCCGTTGCAGCAGCCGTGACGGGGCGGTGACCACCTGCGTGGCGGCACCCGCCCAGCGGGGAGGTTGCAACAGCCGGGCGCTCTTGGCGGTGCGCTCCTCCACCGATTCCTGGCGTGTCGAGTCGCGTGACAGGTCGCGGGCCGCGATGCGGTTACGGGCCGCCTCCAGCGCATAGCCGAGGGGGAACCCCCAGGCCTTGACCTCCACGTCGTGCAGCCCGCACTCCGTCGCCAAACCCTCAAGCTGAGCGCGCTCGTAACGGCGGAAATGGCCGGCCCAACGATCGGCCGGACCGAACCGCTCGGCGTGGGCGGGCACCGACAGCATCAGGGTCCCACCCGGCGCGAGGAGCGACACCCATTTGGCCAGCGCGCCCCGGTCGTCTTCGATGTGCTCGAGCACCTCGAAGGCGCACACCAGATCGAACCGCTCCGAGTCGTCGAGCGCGTCGAGCGATGCCAGCACCCGACCGGCGGGGCCGATGTTGTGGGCGGCCTCGGCCCGGGAGCGGTCATCGAGCTCAACGGCGGTGTAGCTGCCGAACTCGGCGAGGCGCTGGCCCACCGCCCCCTTGCCGCAGCCGATCTCGAGGATGCGCCCCGGACGGTCCTCGGCGAGCTGGCGGCGGATCAGATCCCAGCGCAGCCAGGCGTTGGGGCTCAAGGCGATGTGCATAGACGGGCCTCCAGAAGCGAGAGAAGGGGTTCCACCACCGCGGCAGGGGTGAAGGACTGTGCGGCCGCCAGGGCTGCCGCAGTGCGACGGCGTCCGAGCAACTCGCAATCCTGCGCCAGCGTTTCCAGCGCGCGGGCGAGGGCGGCGCCGTTGCCGGGCTCGACGTAGTCGACGGCGTCGCCCAGCATCCGCCGCTGGCACTCGGTATCGGACGTCACCACGGCACAACCCGCCGCCATCCCCTGGAACACCTTGTTGGGGATGACCCGGCCGGCCTTGGCCGTGGTGCCGAAGATCCCCAGACAGACATCGTGCGCCGCCACGACGCCGGGCAGGGCCTCCTCATCGAGCCAGTCGATCCACTCGAGGTCGACGTCCGGGCCGGCCGCGGCCTCGGTGGCGGCCCGGTCCTGGCCGTCGCCGATCATCGTGAAGGACGCAGTGCCCGCCAGGCGCGCCATGGCGGCGCCTACCGTGGGCGCACCCTGCAACGGCGTGTACAGGCCGAAGAACACGACCCGCAGCGGTGCCGGCACCACAGGCGGCACGGCGGGCGGCGCAACGGCCGGCTCACGGTGTGTGAACCAGGCGTCGGGGGCACCGACGGGGACGACCACCGCCTTGGCCGCCGCCGCGCCGAGAGTGTCGATGTGCTCGGGCGTGTCGACGACCACGACGTCGGCGGCGCGCAGGGCGGCGGCGTCGATCACGTCGAGTACCGCGGCGACGGCGCGACCACCGACACCGCGGTCACGGACGGTGCCTCCCATCGACACCATGTAGTCCAAGACGATGGTCGCCTTGGGAAACAACCGGCGTGCCAAGTGCACGTCGAACTGGCCGAGATAGCCCACGACCACCACGTCGGGCTGCTCCATCGCCTTGGCCCGGCGGCGCAACTTCAACCACTGGCGTACCAATTGTCGCATCACCGCCGGCGCTCGCCACGGTCGGCGCGCGAGATCGACACGGTCCGCGGTGGACAGCGCGAGAGGTTCGTTGCACCGCCTCACATCGTGTCCGCTCGCGCCGATACCTTCTCTGAGCACCCGAACGCGTGGATGGCGCGTTTCATCAAAGGTGCCGAAAAAGACGAAACGCATCCGCCTATAGTTGCTGTGCAGCCGGCGGGCTGCCAGTCAGGAGGACTTCCCTTGATTCCCCGGCGCTTTCTCGCGCTCGTCGTCGTGCCCCTGCTGGGGTTGCTCTGCGCACCGGTGGCGGGCGGTGTCG
>JANMIX010000625.1:0-8476 GCA_031376015.1 Acidimicrobiia bacterium
TGCCCGTACCCGGAGGACCGACGAGCAGCACGCCCTTCGGGATGCGCGCGCCGATCTCACCGAACTTGTCGGGGAACTTGAGGAAGTCGACGACCTCGCGCACTTCCTGCTTCACACCGTCGTAGCCGGCGACGTCGGCGAACGTGGTGCCGGGTCGTTCCGTCGTGTACGTACGCGCCCGCGAGCGGCCGATGGACATGATGCCGCCCATCTGGCTCTGGGCGCGCCGGTTCATCCACACGATGAAGCCGATCACCAGCACGACCGGGAGCAGGAGGGACAGGACCGAGGGCCAGATGCTGCTCTGGGGCGTCTCGAAGGTCACCTCGACCTTGTGCTGGGCGAACAACTTGCGGTCGTCGTCCGATGGCGTGCTGGGCCCTGTGGAGGTGAACTTCGTGCCGTCCTTGAGTTCGCCCGTGATCTGCGAGGACGTGTTGTCCCACACGATGGTCTTCACCTTGTCGGTGGCGACGTTGGCCGTCAGGTCGGTGTAGGCGATCGACTTGGCGTTGTCGGAGGGGAGCAGGGAGGGCAGCAGCAGCACGCTGAGGGCGAGTCCCGCGATGGCCCAGAGGGTCCACCGTGGCCAGCTCGACGGCGATCCGATGCGCCCGCCGGCGCGCGACCCACCTGGCGACGGGGGCGGCGGAGGCGGCGGCGGAGGATTCATGACATCCCATGCTACGGGGCCGAACGCCGGTACGGATCGCAGCAATGGTCGGTTTGCGTGTCGCCGGTGGCGGTGATTCGGCATCCGCCACCTGCCGCGGAGCGCTCGGTACGCTCCGCCAGATGTCCCGAACCTGCGCTCGTCCCGCGTGCAACGGCCTCGCCGCCGCCACGCTGACCTATGACTACGCCAACCGGGTCGCTTGGATCGACCGGCTCACCGACGAGTCCCATCCCATGACGCACGACCTGTGCGAACGCCACAGCGACGAGCTGTCCGTGCCCAGGGGATGGCGCCTCGAGGACCGTCGCGTGGTCGAGCCGCTGTTCCGGGCCAGCATCGCCTCCTGAAGCTGCCGTTGGGCTACGACCTGACCGGCCCGGTTCTCTAGGCTCGCCGGTCGTGCCCGAGGACCAGGATCTCCACCGGACGAACTCGGGTTGGGGCCCCGGTCAAGTAGCACTGGGCTACCTGGGGGCGTGGACGCTCTTCGCGCTGTTCCAGCCGCTGGTCTACGCCCTGACCGGCCAGGAGTCGTCGACGAAGTTCGAGGAACTGCCGCTGAACACGGTGCTGCTCAGCCAGGTTCCGTTCTCGGTCGGTCTGGGTGGTTCGGCGGTGCTGGTGTGCTGGCGGCGAGGCGGCGCCGTCGTGGCCGACCTGCGGGCCCGGTTCGCGGTTGTCGACCTGCCGGTGGGGATGGCGATCGGGGTCGTGGCCCAGTTCGCGGTGTTCCTTCTCTACGCCCCGGTCCTGTGGTTCACCGACTACTCCACCGAGGACATCGACCGTCCCGCCCGCGAGCTCAGCGGACGAGCCCACAGCGGCGGGATCGTCCTGTTGTTCCTGGTCGTGGCCGTGCTCACGCCGATCTGCGAGGAGCTCTTCTTCCGGGGCTTCCTGCTGCGGGGTCTGGAGCGGCGTGTGGGAACCGCACGGGCCATCGCGCTGAGTTCGGTGCTCTTCGGTGCCGCCCACCTCGAGTTCATCCAGTTCCCGGCCCTCGCCCTCTTCGGCCTGCTGGCGGCGGTGCTCACGGTGCGTACCGACCGGCTCGGTGCCGCCGTCGCCGCGCACATGGCGTTCAACGCCACCGCCCTCATCCAACTTCTCTGGATGTAGCGCCCTCGCCGAATCCTCCAACTTTTCCTCAACCGCAGAGAGTGAGTGTCGATACTCACTTTCCGTGGCTGAGACACCGAAACCCATCCCGTGCCCCACCTGTGGGCGGACCGTCGTCGGCATCGCCTTGCAGTTCGAGGGGACCGACGTGGTCATGCGGTCCTGTGCGAAATGTGACGCCCGCTGGTGGGAAACGCCGGAGGGGATCAAGCGCGTCGAAGATCTCCTCGGCCGGGAGCCCATGCTCCAGCCGGCGCTGCGCTGAGAATTCGCTCGCATCCTCTCCGCCTGTACCCATGACCTCGGTCGGGAGATGTCAGGATTGCGGTGATGGAGACTCTGGAGGGAGCAGGCCCCGATCGTCGCGGGGGGCCGGAGGCGCCCGGCGATGTCGATGCGCTGACCCTCGATCCCGACACCGAAGGCACCTCCACCGAACGGGTCCCCTGGCTGTCTGACGACGCGCATCGCTGGATCCGCGACGGCGTGGACGTCCTGGTGGTGGTGGCCGCGGTGTTGTTCGTGTTCGCCCAGTTGGGGCCGAGCTACCTCGTCACCGATACCACACCCGCCGGGGGCGACATGGGGGCGCACGTGTGGGGCCCGGCCTTCCTGCGCGACCACCTCATCACGCACTGGCGACTCTCGGGGTGGACGATGGACTGGTACGCCGGTTTCCCCGCGTACCAGTTCTACATGGTCGTTCCTGCTCTGCTGGTGGTGATCCTCAACACCGGCCTGCACGGTTGGGCAGCCGTGGGAGTGGTGCTGCTGGCAGGGGTCATGGCCGGTGCCGGCTACCTGAGCTCCCGCACCTCCTGGCGTCGGGCGGCCCTCGCCGCCGCAGTGCTCGTCCTGCTCTTCGGCGTGGCGGTGCCCTACGGCACCGCCTTCAAGTTCGTCAGCGTGCTCGGCGTGGTGTCCCTGCCGCTGTCGGCCTACCTGTTCGGCCGCCTCACCCGGCTCCCGTTCCCCACGCCGGCCTTGCTGGCGGCGGGCAGTCTCGTGTTCCTGTTCAACCGCGAGCCCATGGCGGGTGGCAGCGGCACCGGCAACATCATCGGCGGCAACGTCACCTCGACGCTGGCGGGCGAGTTCTCCTTCTCCATAGCGCTGAGCGCCGCCCTGGTCTTCCTCGGGCTGGTAGTGCATGGACTGCACAAGGGCCGCCGGCAATGGCTGGCGGCGGTGTTCTTCGCCCTGGCCGTGACCTGTCACCTCATCGTCGGGATCTTCGCGGCGGCGGCCGCTCTGCTGGCCTTCGTCATCTGGCCCGGACGCACCCGGCTGCGCTGGTTGGTTCTCACGGGTCTGTGCGGTTCGCTGCTGAGCGCCTTCTGGGTGCTGCCCTTCGTGGGCCGGGCGGGCTACGTCAACGACATGGGCTGGGAGAAGTCCCCGCCGAACATCAACAAGTTCTCCTGGTGGGAGCTGCTCACCAACCACCCCCGCACCTCCGGGATGGCGGAGACCCTCAACACCGTCCGCTACCAGGTCTGGGACGAGTACCTGGCGCCCAGGGAACTGCGTTGGGTTCTGGCACTGGCTGCGGTGGGCCTCGTCGTTTCGATCGTCCTGCGCATCCGGACCGGTTGGTGGTTCGCCCTGCTCTGCGTCGTACTGGCGATCAGTTTCGTGCTCTGCCCCGAGGCCCGACTCTGGAACGCCCGCCTGCTGCCCTTCTACTACCTGTGCCTGGTGGTGCTGGCGGTGATCGGCGCCGCCGAGGTGGTGCGGGCGCTGGCGCTGCTCGTGGCGCCCGACCCCGAACGACCCCTGTTCGCAATCAACGTGGTGGCCCCGGTGCTCGGTTTGGCCGTGATCCTGGTGATCGTTGGCGCCCCGCTCGATGTGCTGCCCGGCCAGAGTGCCAACAACTTCGCCTTCGGCCCCATCAACTACGACGTCACCCACAATCCGGCCCGGGACTGGGCGCGATGGAACTACGCGGGCTACGAGGAGAAGGCCGCCTATCCCGAGTACCACGGTCTCGTGCAGATGATGGAACAGGTCGCCGCCGATCACGGCTGCGGACGGGCCATGTGGGAGTACGACGGCGACCGCCTCAACGGCTACGGCACCCCCATGGCGCCCATGCTGTTCCCGTTCTGGACCGACGGCTGCATCGCCTCGATGGAGGGTCTCTACTTCGAGGCGTCGAGCACCACCCCGTTCCACTTCATCAACCAGTCGGAGCTGTCGACCACCTGTTCGTGTCCGCAGCGCAACCTGCCCTATCCCGGTTTCAACATCGACCGTGGGGTGGAGCATCTTCAGTTGATCGGCGCCAGGTACTACGTGGCCTCGACCCCGGCCGCGGTGGCCGCCGCGTCCTCCCACGCCGGGCTCACCCAACTGGCGACGAGCGGACCCTGGCACGTGTACCTGGTGGCCGACACCCCGCTGGTGCAGGCACTGCCCAACGAGCCCGCCGTGGTGACCGATCACGCCAACGGCCTGGGTTGGGTCTATGGCGATTCGACGCCCCACCGTCCCGGCCTCGACGCCTCCGGCGTGCCTCTGAAGGCCAACGGGCCGGCCATGCGCTGGTATCTCGACCCTGCGCGCTGGAACGTGTTCGTGGCCAGTGACGGCCCCGCCGGCTGGCAGCGGATCGCCTCGACCGCCACCCCCGTTGCCCGTCCCGAGACGGGTGCCAAGGTGAGCAATGTCGTGCTCACCGAGGACGGCATCAGCTTCGACACCGACCAGATCGGTGTCCCCACGTTGGTGAAGGTCTCGTACTTCCCCAACTGGACCGCCTCGGGGGCGCAGGGCCCCTGGCGGGTCGCGCCCAACTTCATGGTCGTGGTACCCACCGCGTCGCACGTGTCGTTGCACTACGGCCGCACCCCGCTGGATCTGCTGGCCTGGTTCGCCACCTTCGCCGGGATCGCCATGTGCGTGTGGCTGGCGCGTCGACCTCCCGAGGTCATCCCGGTGCACGATGCCAACACCGAGGATGTGCTGGTGCACTTCCTCGACGTGGACGATGGCCTCGCCACGCCGATCGCCGTGATGCCGGCGCCGGGCGACTCCGGCCCGGCGGACCCAGAGACCACCACGCTCGACCCGTGAGGCGCACCCTCGCCCGGTTCGCGGTGGTCGGCACCGTGGTCACCGTGGTGGACATTGGGGTGCTGGTGGTGCTGCGGATGCACGGCGTCGTGGTGGCCGACGCGATCGCCGTTGCGCTGGCCACCACCGCGAGCTACGTGCTGCACCGAATGGTCACCTTCCGCGGTGATCCCTACGACCGCTGGCTCGGTCGCACCCGCCAGTTCCACCAGTCGGCCCTGGCCGGCCTCGTGGTCGACGTGGCGGTGATGGTGAGCCTGGCCGGGCTCCACCCGTCGATGCCACGTCTGGTGGCCGCCAAGGTGGTGGCGATCGGCGTCGCCGGCGTTGTGCGCTGGTTCATGCACCGCCACGTGCTGTTCAACCTGGTACGCGACCAGCAGCGGCGCGTCCCGGGACGGGTGCCTTCGGTGGGCTCCTACCGGCTCTCGGTGGTCGTGCCGGCCTACGAGGAGGCCGACCGCGTGGGCGACACCATCGCCGCCATCCGGCGGGACCTGGCCGCGCTCGGACCGCAACTCGAGATCGTTGTCGTCGACGACGGATCCACCGACGACACCGCCGGTGCGGCTCGAGCGGCGGGAGCCGACCTGGTGCTGCGTCAGCCGCAGAACCGGGGCAAGGGTGCGGCGGTGCGAGCCGGGATGCTGGCGGCGGGGGGTTCCACGGTGGCCTTCACCGACGCCGACCTCGCGTACGCCCCGGTGCAACTCCTCGGTTTGTTGGCCGAGATCGAGGCAGGTTGGGACGTGGTCGTGGGCAGTCGCACGCACGAGGCCACCCGCACCCTGGTCCGGCGGGGACATCTGCGAGAGGTCGGGGGCCGGGCCGTGAACTACCTGACCCATCTCGTGCTGCTGGGCCACTACCGCGACACGCAGTGCGGGTTGAAGGCGTTCCGGGGTGACGTGGCCCGCAGCCTGTTCGGCCGTGCCCGCATCGACGGCTTCGCCTTCGACGTCGAGGTCTTCGCGCTGGCCGAACGCGACCAGCTCGCGGTGTGCGAGGTGCCGGTCTCGGTGGAGAACACGACCCGATCGACCGTACACGTGGTGCGCGACGCGGCGCGACTGGTGCGCGACCTGTTCCGGATCCGCCGTTGGGCACGGGAGGGCGCCTACCAGGACAGCCTGGTCCCGGACAGGGGCCGGTAGGGTCGGACGGATATGGGTGACTTCGACGCCGTCTTCAAGGCCTACGACATCCGGGGCACCGTGCCGGACCAACTCGATGCCGCCATGTGTCGATCCATCGGAGCGGCCTTCGCCCGGTTCGTACGGAGTGAGGACCCCGCCGCCGAGCGGATCCTGGTGGCCTGGGACATGCGTCCGGACGGCCCCGAACTCTCGGGTGCGTTCGGGGAGGGCGTCATGGGGCAGGGCCTCGACGTGGTGAACCTGGGGATGACGTCAACCGACGTCATCTATTACGCCTCCGGGGTGATGAATGCCCCGGGCGCGATGTTCACGGCCTCGCACAACCCTGCGGGCTACAACGGGATCAAGCTGTGCCTGGCGGGCGCGAAGCCCGTGGGCGAGGACAGCGGGCTCGGCCAGATCAAGGCCATGGCGGTGGCCGGCCTCGAGCCCATCGGCCCCTCGGGCAGCCGCACCAGCGCCGACGTCCTGGCTGCCTTCGGTGAACACGTGCGCTCCTTCGTGGACACCTCCGCGCTGCAGCCCCTCAAGGTGGTGGCCGACACCGCCAACGGAATGGGTGGCCTTGTGGTCCCCATCGTGTTCGCCGGTCTGCCGGTCGACCTGGAGTTGCTGTACGGCGAACTCGATGGCACGTTCCCCAACCATCCCGCCGATCCCATCCAGGCCGAGAACCTGGTCGACCTCCAGGCCCGGGTGCTCGAGGTGGGTGCCGATGTCGGCCTCGCCTTCGACGGCGACGCCGACCGGGTGTTCCTCATCGACGACCAGGGCGTGCCCTTGTCGGGTTCGACGACGACTGCCATCGTGGCCAAGGGGATGCTGACCAAGAACCCGGGCGCGACGGTCCTCTACAACTGCATCTGCTCCAAAGCGGTACCCGAGGTGATCCGTGAGAACGGCGGGACCCCGGTGCGGACCCGGGTCGGGCACTCCTTCATCAAGGCCGTCATGGCCGAGACCGGCGCGGTCTTCGGCGGGGAGCACTCCGCCCACTACTACTTCCGCGACAACTTCCGGGCCGATTCGGGCTCCATCGCCGCGCTGGTGGTGCTCGAGGAGTTGGCCCGAGCCGACCTTCCCCTGTCCAAGCTGCGCGTGCCCTTCGAGCGGTACGCGGCCTCGGGGGAGATCAACACCCGGGTGGCCGACACCGCCGCGGTCATTGCCAAGGTGGCGGCCTTCTTCTCCGACGCCGAACAGGACCTCATCGACGGCCTCACCGTCGACTTCGGCGACTGGTGGTTCAACCTGCGCCCCTCCAACACCGAGCCCTTGCTCCGCCTCAACTTGGAGGCGCGGAGCCCAGAGGACGTGGCCCTGCATGTGGCGGAGGTGCAGGCGGTGATGGGAGAGTGACCCCGATGACGCTCGACCCCCAACTCCTGGAACTGCTCGCCTGCCCCGAGGACAAGGGGCCGCTGCTCTACTTCGAGGCCGATGCAGCGCTCTACAACCCTCGGTTGCACCGCCGCTACAGCATCCGCGACGGCATCCCCATCATGCTCATCGACGAGGCCGAACAGGTCGACGACGCCGAGCACGAGCGCCTCATGGCCAAGGCGGCAGCCGAGGGCATCATGGAGAACTTCCAGGCGTGAAGCTCGACACGCTCGACATGTGGGGCGTCACCATGGCCTTCCCCGAGCAGGTGGAGGTGGCGGCGACCGTCGTGGACGCCCTCGCCGGGCTGCCCGACCACGAGGAGATCGAGAACGTGGTGCTCATGGGCATGGGTGGCAGCGGTATCGCCGGCGACCTCGCCTTGGCGGTGGCGGGGCCTTTCATGGCCACGCCGATCGTGGTGACCAAGAGCTATGCGGCCCCCAACTTCGTCGGGCCCAACACGCTGTGCGTCGCGCTCAGCTTCTCGGGCAACACCGAGGAGACCCTCGAGGCCGCGATCCAGGCGGAAGCCCAGGGGGCCCGCATGGTCGTGGTGGCCTCCGGCGGCAAGCTGGCCGAACTGTCCGACGACTGGGGCGCGCCCCTCATCGGCCTGCCCCGCGACATCCCCATGCCACGTGCCGGCCTGGGGGCCATGGCAGTGCCGCTCCTGTGCCTGTTCGAGCGGGTCGGCCTGTTCCCCGGCGCCGCCGGGTGGATCCGTCTGGCGGTGGAGCAGTTGAAGGGTCGCCGCGACGAGCTGGCCAAGCCCGACTCCAGCGCCGCCGCCCTGGCCCGGCGCATCGGTCGCACCATGCCGCTGATCTACGGCGGCCAGGACATCGGCTATCTGGCCGCCCTGCGCTGGAAGAACCAGGTCGTGGAGAACGCCAAGGCGCCGTCGTTCTGTGCCCAGGTGCCCGAACTCCTCCACAACGACATCTGCGGCTGGGGTCAGCACGGTGACGTCACCCGGCAGGTGTTCACCGCCGTGCTGCTGCGCCACGACCACGAGCACCCGCAGGTGCAGCGACGATTCGAGCTCGTGCGCACCTGGACC
>JANMIX010000677.1:0-2323 GCA_031376015.1 Acidimicrobiia bacterium
CGACCAAGAGCGACGCCGCACGATCGGATCTCTCAAGGACCGTCCTCGTCGCCGTCACCGAGCGCCTGCTGCTCGGTGCGCGCCACCGCCTCGATGAGCTCGGGGCCCTTCTGGCGCACGTTGTTCACCGCGGTGGACACCGGGTGGACAGTCATGAGCCGCGCCGGTGCCGGCACCAGGAGCTTGCCGAGAGCATCCAGGTCGGCGAAGTCCGGATCGAGCCACTGGCCCCAGGCGGAGGGAGGCAGCATCACCGGCATGCGGTCGTGCACCGTCGCCACCAGGACGGTGGGCTCGCCAGTGACGATGGTGCAGGAATACACGGGATCGGGCGCATCAGCGGCGCCCGCGTCGGAACCGCGGTCGCCGCCGGCCGCCGCGGTCGCCGGCCGCCAGATCTCCCACAGCCCGGCGAAGGCAAAGGGTTCGCCATCGGTCCGTTGGAAGTACATGGGTTGTTTCGCCCGCTGCCCCGGTGTCGCCCTCCATTCGAAGAAGCCGTCGGCGGGGATCAGGCAGCGGCGCTTGGCGAAGGGCCGCCGGTAGGCGTTCTTGGTGGCCAGAGTGTCGGCTCGGGCGTTGATCATCTTCTGGCCGACCTTGATGTCCTTGGCCCAGAACGGGATCAGACCCCACCGGAACACGTCGAGACTGCGCAGCGCTCCGTCGCGCCGCACGACGTAGACGTCGTTGGTGGGCGCCACGTTGTAGCTCTGCTCGAGCACCGTCTCGGCGACCTTGTCGACGTCGAAATAGCGCGCCAGTTCGTCCGGAGGGGAGGAGGAGACGAACCGGCCACACACGGGCGGCGACGCTACAAGCCGAGATCCTGCTCCCGCGGCCACGACGTTGTATCGTCGCTGCGACAACCCGTGACGGCGGCCACGGACCTTGGGAAAGGGTGGAGGCGATGAGTCGACGTCTGCGGGTGGGCTTAGTCGTTTTGCTGGGCGCGGCCGGTCTCGTACCGCTGACGGCGAACACGGCGTCGGGATCCGAACGAGCCCGGATCGAGGTCGTGCACTCGACGGGGAACGACAGGTCGGCCGCGCTGCGGGACCTCCAGGGGCATCCCACGGACGAGGACGAGACCGACGCCGAGCCGGAGGAGGCCGGCGAGGAGGGATCGGGCGAGGAGCGGCGCCACCTCGAGGGCGAACACGAAGCCGACCGTACGCGGCCCATTCCCGCCTCGGCCCTCCGCGCGCCACACCGTCAGGACGCCGCGCTGCAGACCACCTCGGCACCCTCGGGTGCAACCGGCGCGGCGACTCCGTCCACCAACGTGAGCTTCGACGGCATCTCCAATTCGCTCAACCCCACCGGCCCGACCGGCATCACGCCCCCCGACACCAACGGCGAAGTTGGCCCCAACGACTTCGTGGAGACGGTGAACCAGTCGATCGCGGTGTACTCCAAGACCGGCACCATCCGGCCCGGATTCCCCAAGGCGGTCAACGCCCTGTGGGCCGGGTTCAACGCGGGGCCGGTCTGCCGCGACAACAACGACGGTGATCCGGTGGTGGTGTACGACCAACTGTCCGACCGCTGGGTGGTGACCCAATTCGCTCTGCCCAACTATCCCGCCGGTCCGTTTTACGAGTGCATCGCCGTGTCAAGCACGGGTGATCCCACCGGGGCCTACAACCGCTACCAGTTCACCTACGCCAGCGGCGACCTCAACGACTACCCCAAGTTCGGGGTCTGGCCCGACGCGTACTACGCCACCTACAACAACTTCACCGCCAACCTCGGCCAGTACGACGGCGCCGGCGTGGTGGCCTACGACCGGACCGCCATGCTCAATGGTCAGCCGGCGACCTCGGTGAGCTTCAACCTGCCGGCCAGCACGAACGAGTTCGGCCTCCTCCCCGGCGATCTCGACGGGACGACCCTGCCGCCCCCGGGCGCACCCAACCCCGTCGTCGAGATCCAGGACACCACCTTCGGGTTCCCCCAGGATGAGATCCGCATCCGAAAGTTCCACGTCGACTTCACCAACCCCGGCAACTCCACTCTGTCGGCCCCCGTCGACATCCCGGTGGCCCCCTTCGACCCCAACATGTGCAACTTCAGCCGCAACTGCATTCCCCAGCCGGGAACCACCTCGAAGCTCGACGCGATCTCCGACCGGGCGATGTTCCGCGCCAGCTACCGGAACTTCGGTAGCTACGACTCCATGCTGCTCAACCACACGGTCGACGCCACCGGCGCCGACCGGGCCGGCGTGCGTTGGGCCGAGGTGCGCAACGTGCTGACCACGTCGCCCACGATCTTCCAACAGGGCACGTACTCCCCCGACGCCACAAACCGGTGGATGGGC
>JANMIX010000696.1:0-5668 GCA_031376015.1 Acidimicrobiia bacterium
GATGTGGGATCAGGCCCGCAACACCTACGTCCAGTGGGAGCCGCACTCCAGCCGGTACCTGCAGTGGGACGACCTGCAGAAGCGCTGGGTGCCGCTGCGCTGAGGCCGCCCGACGACGCCGTGTGTCAGGCCCGGTCGAGCAGGCCCACCGAACGCAGCTTGCGCTCGAGGTGGTGCTCCATGGCCCGGGTGGCCAGATGCTCGACCTCCACCGCGGCGGGGCTGGGCGGCTCGGCCAGCACCGCAGCCAGGCGCCCACCCAGGACCTGCTGCAGCAGCGCCAGCGCTTCGGGCGTCAGGAACGTGCCGCGGCGGTGGGCCTGGCACAGCATCCCTCCCTCGTCGAGCTCGAAGGCCACCAGGTCCTCGTCGGTTCCGCAGCGGGCACACGCGTCCACCACGGGCCGGAACCCCTCCAGCGCCAGCACCTTCCAGAAAAAGGCGGGCACCACCATCGGATGGTCCTGATCGGCCAGCGTGCGCAACGCACCCACGAGCATGGCGTAAAGGGCCGGGTTGGCCTCGCGCTCCTGACACAACTGGTCGACGGCTTCGAGCATCGTCGCGGCGTGGCCGATCCGGTCGAGGTCCTCGCGGATGCTGCGGAAGTGCTCGATCGATTCCACCTGGGTCACCGTGTCGAGCTCGCGTCCCTCGTACAGCTGCAGCGCCACCTGGCTGGGCGACTCCAACCGTGCCCCGAAGCGGCTGCCCGACTTGCGCACTCCTTTGGCGACCGCTCGTACCTTGCCGCGGCCCTTGGTGAGGAACACCACGATCCGATCCGCCTCACCGAGCTTGTAGGTGCGCAGCACCACCCCTTCCTCGCGGTAGAGGTGGACCATGTCAGATCCCGCCGAAGCGACGGTCGCGGCGCTGGTACTCCCGCACCGCGTCGAAGAGATGCTCTCGCCGGAAATCCGGCCACAACGTCTCGGTGAAGATCAGCTCGCTGTAGGCTAGCTCCCACAACAGGAAGTTGGAGATGCGGAACTCGCCCGACGTGCGGATCACGATGTCGGGGTCGGGCATGGCAGGCTCGTAAAGATGCTTGTGGATCAGCTTCTCGTCGACCGCGTCGGCTTTCACTCCCGAAGCGACGATGGCGCGCACGGCGTCGACGATTTCGGCTCGACCGCCGTAGTTGAAGGCGATCGTGAAGGTCATCCGCTTGTTGCGCGCCGTCAGCGCCTCGGACTCCTCGATGCGGCGTAACACCCGTCGTGGTACCCGCCAGTCGCGCCGGCCGGCGAAACGGATCCGCACCCCCCACGAGTGCAACCGGTCGCGGTGGCGCACAAGGATCCCCTCGTTGAAGCCCATGAGGAAACGCACCTCGTCGACCGGACGGCGCCAGTTCTCCGTCGAGAAGGCGTAGACGGTGAACCAGTCGCAGCCCAGTTCCAGCGCGCCCTCCACCGCGTCGAACAGGGCTTCCTCGCCCGCGGCGTGGCCCTCGGTTCGCTTCAGGCCCCGCTGCTGTGCCCACCGGCCGTTGCCGTCCATCACCGCCGCGATGTGGCGGGGCACCCGGTCGGGATCCACGCCGGGAATGTCCCGCGCGGAACGAAAACCGGGTAGGGGCTGCATCAGCCGCAACGTAGCGCGACCCATGGAGAGGAGCCCGACATGGATCTGGCGCAGACAACTGATCTGACCCGCAGGACCCTGACCCGGTATCGCGAGGTGCAGGGCAACACCACGGCGGCAGCCATGACCCTGTCGCTCTTCATGGCCATGTTCCCCCTTGCGTTGCTGGTGGCCGCGGTCGCCGGCAAAGTGTCGGCCAGCAACGGCGATCCCGGCCGCTGGGTCGTCGACCGGCTGGGTTTGAGCGGCGCCAGCGCCAGCCTGGTCACCGACTCGCTGACCGGTGCGGCCGACCACGTGGGCGCCCTGTCCATCGTCGGCGCACTCGGGTTGCTGTGGAGTGCCACCGGCGTCGCCGCCGGTCTGGCCCTGGCGGTCGACCGAGCCTGGCAGCGCCAGCCCCGCCGGCTGGTGCGGCGGCTCACGGCCGCCGCCCGGCTGGGAGTTCTGGGGGTGGGCCTGGCGGCCGCGACGGTGGCCACCACCACCCTGCTGGCCGTGCTGCCCGGACCGGCTGACGTGCTGACCCTGCTGAGCGGGGCGGTGGTGCAGGCGGTGCTGGTGACCGCCATCTACACCACGCTGGGTCCTCCTGGTGTGGGCTGGCGCGCGCATGCCGCCGGCGGAGCGCTGACCATGATCGGGATGGAGATCGTCACCTGGGTGAGCGCCACGTTGGTGCCACTGGCCTCGCGGGGTGGCACCGGCCTCTTCGGGTCGCTGGGAGCGGTCTTCGCTCTCGTGTCATGGCTCCTGTTGCTGGGCCGCTTCATCGTGCTGGGCGCGGTACTCAACGTGCTGCGCTACGAGGAAAAGGCGGGCACCCACATACTCGAGGTGGAGGTGCCGTACCTGCCGGGCGACACGCCCGCTGGGGTCGACCGCGCCGGCGCTGCGGTGCCCGCCGAGGATTGAGGCCCGCGGTCTGGCCCAGCACGAGCGACGGGCCGCAACCCCACACGGCCGGCCGGGGCGACGTTCCCGCAAGGCCGGGACAGGTCCACCCCAGCGGGCCTGGCACGATGACCGGGTGGGTACCGCCGTCGATGCACTGCGCGCCGTGGTCGGCGAGTTGCCCGGCGGGGGCGAAGCCCGGGAGGGCCAGGAGCGCATGGTCGCCGCCGTCGAGGCGGCGATCAACGACCACCATCACCTGGCCGTCCAGGCCGGCACCGGCACCGGCAAGAGCCTCGGCTACCTCATCCCCGCCATCTGCTCGGGCCGGCGCACGGTGGTGGCCACCGCCACCAAGGCGTTGCAGGACCAACTGGTCGACAAGGACCTCCCCTTCCTGGCCGAGCATCTCGACCGGCCCTTCACCTACGCAGCGCTGAAAGGCCGCTCGAACTACCTGTGCCTGCAGCGGGCCAAGGAGGCGCTGCAGTCGGGCCAGGGCACGCTGCCGGTGGACCCCGATGCCGAGCGTGCTCCCCGCCACGAGATCGTGACCCTGGTGGAGTGGGCCACCCACGACACCACCTCCGGCGACCGGGCCGAGCTGACCTTCGAGCCCACCGACCGGGCCTGGGCGGCCGTGTCAACCTCGGCCCGCGAGTGCCCTGGCGCGGCGCGCTGCCCGGTGGGCGAGGCCTGCTTCGCCGAGCGGGCCCGGACTGCCGCCGCCGCGGCCGACGTCATCGTGGTGAACCTGCACCTCTATGGCGTGCATCTGGCGTCCGGTCAGGTGGTGCTGCCCGACCACGACGTGGTCATCATCGACGAGGCCCACCAACTCGAGGAGATCATCTCGGCCACCTCCGGCATCGACCTCGGCCCGGGCAGCTTCGTGAACCTGTCGCGCACCACCCGGTCGCTGATCGTCGATGACCGCCTGGCCGGCGACCTGGAGGCCACCGCCTCCCAGTTGGGCGACGCGCTGGACGGCCTGCGGGATCAGCGTTTGCGCCATCCCGATCCGGCGCTGGAAGCGGCGCTGGGCGCCGGCCGGGGCCGGATCGATGCCGTGCTGGCCGCGGTGCGCTCCATCGTTAGCGACGACGCCGATGTGGGCGCCCGCAAGCAGCGGGTGCTACGGGCCGCCACCACCCTGGCGGAGGAACTCATGGTGCTGGCCGATGTGCCGCCGACCTCGGTGGCGTGGGTGGAGGGCACGGCCCGGGCGCCCCGGCTGCGGGTGGCGCCCATCGACGTGCGCGGTCCCCTGGCGCCGCTGTGGGAGATGCCCTCCGTCGTGCTGACGTCGGCGACGCTGCCCGCCGCGCTGCCCGAACGCCTGGGCTTCCCTCCCGAAGCGCCGACGCTGGACGTGGGGAGCCCGTTCGATTTCGAACACCACGCGCTGCTGTACTGCGCCGCCCATCTGCCCGACCCCCGCAGCGGCACCACGTTCGACGCCGCCGTGCACGACGAACTCGAGGCGCTCATCGATGCCGCCGGGGGTCGCACGCTGGCGCTGTTCACCTCGTGGCGGGCCATGACCGCGGCGGTCGAGGCCTTGCGGGACCGCATCCATCACCCCATCCTCGAGCAGGGGTCGTTGCCCAAGCCGGCCCTGTTGCGAGCCTTCGCCGTCGATGAGGCTGCCTGCCTGTTCGCCACCATGGGGTTCTGGCAGGGCATCGACGTGGCCGGCCCGACCCTGTCGCTGGTCACCATCGACCGGCTCCCCTTCCCCCGCCCGGACGAACCGTTGCTCCAGGCCCGCCGCGAACTGGCGCGGGCCAACGCCTTCACCACCGTGGACCTACCCCGCGTGCAGGTGCTGCTGGCCCAGGGCGCCGGCCGGCTCATCCGCACCGCAACCGATCGCGGCGTCGTGGCCGTGCTCGACCCCCGCCTGGCGTCGGCCACCTACCGCTGGGCCGTCGTGCAAGCCCTGCCGCCCATGCGCCGCACCAAGAACCGAGCCGAGGTCGAGGCGTTCCTGCGGTCCTTGCGCAACGACGGGAGCGACCAGGACGGCACGGGTCAGTAGCCGAGCCGTTCCAGCG
The DNA here is from genome assembly GCA_031376015.1 of Acidimicrobiia bacterium. Lineage (GTDB taxonomy): Bacteria > Actinomycetota > Acidimicrobiia > Acidimicrobiales > JACDCH01 > JANMIX01. Next base: position 4,542 of record JANMIX010000696.1, read on the forward strand.
CGGCGGCGCGGCGCTGCCAGTCGGGCTCGACCCGCACGAACAACTCGAGGAAGGCGCCCTCGGGCAACTGTTTGCGCACGGCGGTGCCCACCGCTTTGAGCACCGAGCCGCCCTTGCCGATCACGATGCCCTTCTGCGAATCGCGCTCCACCAGGATCTCGACGCGGATGCGGGGCCATTCCCACTCCACCACCTGGGCGGCGATCGAATGGGGCACCTCATCTCGGGTCACCGCCAGAAGTTGCTCGCGCACCAACTCGGCGACCCAGAACGCTTCGGGCACGTCGGTGACCACGCCGGAGGGATACCACGACGGCCCTTCGGGCATCCGCGCCGCGATGGCGTCGACGAGCGCGCCGACTCCCTCGCCGGTGCGCGCCGACACCGGGTAGTACTCGGCCATGCCCAACTCCCCCACCGCGGCCAACTGAGCCATCACCGTTTCGCGGGAGGCGGCATCCACCTTGTTGAGCACCACGAGGGTGCTGGCCGGGAGTCGGGAGGCGACGAACTGGTCGCCGCGCCCGAAGGGTTGGGTGGCATCGACCAGGAAGCACACCACGTCCACGTCGAGGGCGCCGATGGCCGTGCTGTTGAGGTGCTCGCCGAGCAGCGTGCGGGGCTTGTGAATGCCCGGGGTGTCGACGAAGACAACCTGCACCGCAGGATCGGTGCGGTTCAGCACCCCGCGCACCTCGGTGCGGGTGGTCTGGGACTTGTCCGACACGATCGACACCTTCGTGCCGAGAATGCAGTTCAGCAGCGTCGACTTGCCGACGTTGGGGCGCCCCACCAACGTGGCGAACCCGCTGCGCATCACGACACCTTCCGGACCGCGACACGGTCGACCCGCCGGCCGTTCACGTGCAACGCGACCAGGTGGTGTCCTTCGACCTCGGCGGACTCACCCTCGCTGGGCACATGACCCAGCAGGCCGATGAGCAGGCCACCGACCGAGTCCCAGTCGCCCTCGGGCAGGTCGCAGCCCAACAACTCGGCGAGGTCGTCGGTGTTCATGCGGGCCGCCACCGACAGGGTTTCGGCATCGAGGTGGGTCACCTGCTCGCTCTCGATGTCGTACTCGTCCACGATGTCACCCACCAGCTCCTCGAGCAGGTCCTCCAGCG
>JANMIX010000736.1:0-3604 GCA_031376015.1 Acidimicrobiia bacterium
GTTTCTCAGCGCCTTGCACGCCGATCGGCTCCGCGCCACCGACCGGCGGCGCTGGTCGGTGCGCGAGCCCTTCACCCCAGTCGAACTGTCCGCCGCCGTGGCCGAGGCGCTCATGGCAGGCACGGCGCGCTGATCAGCCCCAGTCGGTCCGGGCCAGGACCTCGCTGAGTTCGGCGCCCACGGCCGTCAACGCGGCCGTCACCGTCGACAACCTGCGCAGATCGCCCGCGGCGGTGAGCCGTCCCGACAGCAGGGCGCTCTGCACACTGAGGTCGCCGCGGGCCACCTCGGCGGCGGTGACCCGATCGGTCACGAAGCGGATGTCGGCGTGCGGTGCCGGCCCGGCCACGAAGGTGGCCGGTCCTTGTCCCACCACCAGGTGGTAACGGACGCCGGGAGCGCTCGCATCGGTGACCTCGTTCTCGATCACCAGAATGCCGTCCGCTTCCCCGACGGCGCCGGCGTCGCCGGCAGATCGAGCCGCGGCGGCGCAGGCCTCGATCCATTCCTCGGACAGGTACCGCAGCACGGGTGCCGACGTTACCGGGCGCCGGTGGGCGAGCCTTTCCCACGATTGTCTGCGTTGCCGCCCGCCCGGCATGGGGTGGTAGTACCTGACGGTGCCGGCGTGCCCACCTCTCGTGCCTCCGTCGGGTCCATGAGGCCGCCGGTGCTGCTGGCGTGGCGGTTGGGCGCCCGTGCATGCGATCTGTTCATCGAAGGATGGGTGCTCACCATCGTGCTCATCGAGGTGGAGCAAGGTCTGTTCCATGTCGACCTGCAGGGATTCGGCGGCGCACGCTTCATCGTGGTGGCCGCGGCGGTCACCGCTGCCCTCGAGGTCCTCGGCGTAGCGGCGTGGGGCGTGACGCCGGGCAAGCTGCTCTTGGGTCTGCGCGTGCAGCGGGTGGGGGGCGACGCAGCGGGCATCGGTCTGGGACTCGCGGTGCTGCGCTGGGTCGTGCTCTACGGTGCGGTCCTGTTGCCGTACGTCGGTTGGGTGTTCCTGGCCGTCAACGCGGCGGTGACCCTCAGCACCGGCCGAGGTCTGCACGATCGGGCGGCGCTCACCACCGTTGTGCCCGTACCCGATCGCCAGGGAGGTCGAACGTCGTGAACCCCACTGTCTCCCGAGGCGACGAAGGTGCCCATGAGCCCGGTCCCGAGGACCTGTGGAACGAGTCGTGGTACTTCGACTTCTTCGCGCCCGACGGCAGCATCGGCGGATGGGTCCGGCTCGGTCTCTATCCCAATCTCGGGGTGGCCTGGTACCACGCGTTTCTGGTCCGGCCCGGCCAGGCGGTCATCGCCGTGTCCGATGACACGGTGGCGCTGCCCCGGCTTCCTTCCTTGGAGATCCGCGCCACTGATCTTTGGGCCGACCACGTGTGTGAGACCCCGCTGGAGCACTGGACCGTGACGAACGAAACCCACGGGTTGGCGGTCGAGGACCCCGCGGTGCTCTACCAGGACGCGCCCCGGGGCGACCTGGTTCCCCTTGCGCTCGATCTCGAATGGGAGACCGACGGCGAGCCCTACCACTACGGCGCTACGACGCGCTACGAGATCCCGTGCAGGGTGCACGGCGACATCCACGTCGGGGCCGAGCAGGTCGCCTTCGACGGCTGGGGCCAGCGCGACCATTCGTGGGGAGTGCGCGACTGGTGGAGTTTCGGGTGGGTGTGGACCTCGGGCCGTCTCGATGACGGCGAGCGTTTCCACGGCACCGATGTGCGGATCCCCGGGGTCGACGTGGGCTTCGGCTACTGGCAGCCGGCCGGTCACGGGGGCGGGATCGGCAACCTCGAGGTCACGAACGAGGTGACCGCGCAGGAGACCACCGACGCCGATGGGTTCGTGACCGAGGGCCGGGTGACGATCGCCGGCCGGCAACTAGCCCTGACGCCACTGGCCTTCGCTCCCGCCCTGTTGCGCTTCGGGGATCGGCGGGCCCGCTTCCCCCGGGCGCTGTGCCGGGTGGAGTCCGGCGAAGGAGGCGGGCTGTGCTGGACGGAGTGGAACCAGCCGATGTCGTGACGTTCTCCCGCAGCGCCTAGCGTCTGGCGGATCACTTGACGACAGGAAACACCGCAATGACTCCCGTGATCGCCGCCCTCGGCCTGGATGCCGAGCAACTCATCAAGTCATTCGGCCTGGCCGGGATCTTCGCCATCGTCTTCGCCGAATCAGGCCTGCTGGTCGGGTTCTTCCTGCCCGGTGACGCCATGTTGTTCACCGCCGGATTCTTCGCGTCGGGTCCCGACGCGGTGGCCAGTTCGCTGCACTTCCCGCTGGCCGTGCTCATCCCGGGCATCGCCATCAGCGCCATCGCCGGCGACCAGGTCGGTTACGTCTTCGGGCGACGGGTGGGGCCTGCGCTGTTCCGGCGTCCCGACTCACGGGTGTTCAAGCAGGAGTACGTGCACAAGGCCGCCGCCTACTTCGAGCGGTACGGCCCACGGACCATCATCCTGGCCCGCTACATCCCCATCGTGCGGACCTTCGCCCCAATCGTGGCCGGCGTGTCGAAAATGGAGTACCGCAAGTTCCTCATCTACAACATCGTGGGCGGTATCGCCTGGGCCGTGGTGGTCCCGTTGCTCGGGTACTTCCTCGGCCAGATCGATGCGGTGGCCAACAACATCGAGGTGGCGATCCTTGTGGTCGTGTTGGTGTCGTGCTCGCCCGTGGTGTTCGAGGTGGTGCAGGGGCGCCGGCGTCGCCGCGCTGCGACGGGCTGAGGCGCGCCGCCCGGCCGGTCCCGGATCAGGGTACGCACGCCGGTTCCGGGGGGACCCGGCGTGCGTACCCGTCCAAACGATCGTCAGCCGGCCACCAGTTGGGAGACGGCCAGGATGTTCTGGTCACCCAGGATCGAGTCGCTGTCGAGGGTGTTGGGGTCCGACGCCGCCCGGTTGGACGAGATCATCACGTGCCAGGTCCCGTAGGTGGGGGTCGAGGTGAGCTTGGCGATGTCGACCGACACGATGGGGAACGAGAAGAACCCGTTCGTGGCCGTCGCCAGCACCTGGTAGTCGGCGTCGGTGATGGTGAGCGTGTAGCTGCCCTCATCGATGCCGAGCTGTCCGTAGGCGCTCGAGTGGGCGAAGATCGCCCGCACCTGGCTCAGGCCCGACCGGACCTCGATCGGCAGATCCTGGGTGTCGGTGCCAGGGCCGGCCACCCTGGGCGAGGCATAACTGTAGACGTCGCTGCGCCGGACCTTCATCCCGTCGGCGGCCAGCACCTGCTGGTCGCGCTGCTGCTGCAGGCTGAGGAGCTTCGACTTCACGGTCGGGTCGAGGGCCAGCGCCACTGCGGACCCGAGATCCACACGGCCGTAGCCGACCTGCCAGAAGGGCAGGTTGTCGGCGTCGGGAACCGCGGTCACCTGCAGAGCGAAGCGCTGCTCGATGGGGTTCAGGTTGGGGTTGGCCGACAGCAGCACGGCGAGAGCGCCCACCACGTGGGGTGTGGCCATCGACGTCCCCGAGATGGTGGCGTTGGATCCGGTCGTCATGTCGTCGCAGGGCGCGGTGACGGTGCCGATGGGGTTGCAGGAGGAGCTGATGTCCTCGCCGGGCGCCATGACGTCGGGGTGGTA
>JANMIX010000747.1:0-5672 GCA_031376015.1 Acidimicrobiia bacterium
CACTGCGGAAGGTGCTGCGGATACGTCCGGGATTTCGCCGGCACCACAGCAGGGTCCTGCGCAGCGAGTACATGTCAGGTTCCCAGTCGAGCAGCTGGCGCAGGAGGTTGCCCGGCAGGCCGGTCCAGTCGCGCCCTTTGGGGAGCCATGCCCCTGGCGACCATGGCCCCGGCTCGTCGGACCAGATGCGGATCGGTGACAGCAGCTCGGTGGTGGGCCCCAGTTCGGAGCGCTTCTCCGGGCTGGCGTCGCTGGCGATGATCGGCAGCACCCGCCAATCGAAGTCGGTCAGCCCGTGCAGGAGGTGGCGGCACCAGGTGGTGACCCCTCCCACGACGTAGGGGTAGGTGCCCTCCGTGATGAGCAGCACTCGCCGCCGTCGAGGGTCGCTGCTCATCACGGGTGACCCCTCGGTCAGGGAAGCGTGAACTTGACCGTATGCCCGTGGTCGATCTTGATCCACGACGACTGCTCACCGGCGACGACGGTCCAACCGCCGCCGATCGGGGCGGTACCGGCCACGGTGGCAGGGGCGAAGATGTCGGCGGCACCGGTGTTGCTGAGGTACATCACTCCACCGAGGACGTATCCGCTCACCTGGCCGGCGGCGAGCGCGGCGTTGTAGGCGGCAGTCCGGCTCATGATCTGGTCGGTCTGGGTCATGGTGGGGGAGATCAGCGGCACTTTGACCCACGACTTGTAGGTGTTCACCACGCTGTTGAGCACCGGGTAGGCAGTGCCGTCCTCGGCGAGGTTCGATTGGTGCATGAAGGTGGGGCGGGGGTCGTTGCCCAGGACATGGCCGAGCATGATGCCGGTCTCCCGCTGGACCATCTGGCTGTAGGAGATGGGTGCGTACGAGCAGGTCGTAGTGGCGGTGTTGACGCAGTTCCCGCCGTAGCCCCTGGCCACGTAGAGCCAGTTGTACTCGTCGAGCTCCTCGGCGAACGTGCCGACGTTGTAGTACGTGTTGTTTGGATACCTGGGGACAGTGGTGGTGTTCTTGGTGACCGAACGTGGCTGGGGTTCCCGAGAAGCGTCCGAAGCGATGAGGTCGATGTGAGACTTCGACAGCGCGGTCAGCAGGTTCGGGTTGTCGACGGTCTGTTGGGGAAGGGTCCGCAGGCCCGAGTGCTCCCCGGTGACCAGCTCCTTGTCGTTGATCGGCAGGTTGTAGTGGCCCGCGAACTTGATGTTGTCGTCGATCTCGTTCTGGATGCTCTTGGCGTCGAGCCACACGATGTTGCCAGCGGTGTCGGTCGCGCAGCGCCAGGGCACCACCGTGAAGTCTTGTACACAGCCCAGGAACGGGTGCGAGTAGGTGTGGTTGATCCACCCGAACTGCTTGGCTGCTTTCACCAGGGCGGCCGTGAGCGGGTCGCTCTTTGTGTTGCTCCCCACCTTGCCGCCCGCGGCGAGCGTGGCGTCGTCGCTCCCGCCGCCGTTGTAGACCATGTCGAGACGAACGCCGGAGGCCTGTTGCCACTGCAGCGCCCGCTGCACGTCGGCGGGGGTCATGCGGATGTCGGTGGTGGGGTACATCTCGCTGCCGTCCGGGTTCAACGGGCAACCGTCGCCGGGGGTGCAGTGACCGGCTGTACTCCAGCGGGCATCGGGCAGGAACACATCGTCGATGTGGACCGACAGGTAACTGCGGAGGTACCCGAGATGTACTCCCTGGGTGACCCAGTTCAGCAGACCGTGGCCGAGGAGGCGGGCGTGGGTCATGTACTGGTTGGAGTCGATGGTGCTGACCAGTTCCTGCACGCCGTCGGCACGGGTGAAGGAGCCGACGATCGGTTGGCCCGAGGGGGCCTGGACCAGCGTCTGCCACGACGGGGCGGCCGGGGTGGCCAGGTAGCCGTACACATTGTCGAGCACCGGCACCGGGCCCACCAGGTTGGTGAAGGTGGCTGCCCCTGCGGGGGTGACCTGCGCGGTTGTGCCCGCCAGGTCACCGCCAAAGGTGGGGGGATTGAGCCCCACGTTTGTGGTCGGGTAGGCGTACGCCACGGCTTCGCGCAGGCCGAACGTGGCCTCGACCTGGCTGAGGGTGGCCCGATCGGTGGCGCTCATGTTCGGCTGGTAGTCGTTGGAGAGGACCACACCCTGGTAGTAGGACTCGTTCGCGCCGTCCCACAACGCCGGGAGGGGCTGGGCGGACAGCCGGACGAGATCGAATGGAACGCCCTCGTTGCCGAGTTGGGCAGCCCAGGCCTGGATGGCGGGCTCGTTACCGGTGTCGGAGACGAGCAGCACCTTGAGATCGGTCCGTAGCGGGGTGGTGGCGGCGGTGGCCGGCACCACCACTGCAGCGGCCAGCAGCGCGGAGGCCAGCAGCGCGAGTGCGGTGCCGGCGGAGCGGGTCGGGCGGGAAAAGCGGTGCATCACAGGACCTCGGAGTCTTCGTTGCTGGCAAGGCGGATTTCGCGGTTGCGGCGGTCGGTGGCCCGACGGTCGATCTCGGGGGCAGGCGTCATCGACACCAACTGGCGTTCGATCGTTGAGGCACAGACCGCCAGTTCCTGGCACACGTTGAGCAACGCGTCCCGCAACACCGATGCCTCGGTTAGTGCTGCCCAGGCGTCATCGCCGGCGTCCGAGAAGGCAGTGGCTTCCTCAACGCGCTGGCGCAGACGGTCGGCGGTCTCCGCCGGAGCGATGGGCCGCTGGTGGTCCAGGCGGAGGCGGGCGTTCTCCTCGCGCAGGTCCTGTACCTCGGCGCGCATGGTACTGATGGTCGTATGAAGTTCGATGTTCGCTCTCGAGCGACTACGAAACACGGTGATCCTCCCGCCCGGGTAGGGGCACTGTTGACTAGGCTGTTGGCACTATCACTCTCCGTGGTCACAGCCTGCAATGGGTCATCTGGCTCAAAGACCGGAACTAGCGTGTCGTCGTCGACACTCTCCGTACTGGGAGCGACACCGCATCTGAGCAGCACTTCTGGCTCGTCTTCGGCCTCTGCAGAGTCGTCCCCATCGCCATCGTCACCCTCCGCCACATCGTCCTCACAGGTGCCGAGGCAGACTAGTCCTTCGCCCTCTGTGGTTGTCCAGTGGTCGCCCACAATTGGTGCGGCGTGGCAATGGCAGCTGACCGGGAAGCTCGACCGCAGTGTCAATGTGCCGGTGTACGACGTCGATGGGTTCGCCGTTTCGGCCCTCGAGGTGGCAGATCTGCACGCGGCCCACCGACATGTCATTTGTTATCTCTCGGTCGGTGCGTGGGAAAACTGGCGACCGGACGCCGCCAACTTCCCGACCAGTGTCCTCGGCAAGGACAACGGTTGGCCCGGTGAGCGCTGGCTCGACATCCGCCGGCTCGACATCCTTGGCCCGCTGATCGCAAAGCGGATGGAGATGTGCCGTGCCAAGGGCTTCGATGCAGTCGAGCCCGACAATGTCGACGGATTCGAGAACGACACCGGTTTCCCACTGACGGCGTCGCACCAGCTGGCCTTCAATCGGCTGGTAGCGTCCCTCGCTCATTCCCGGGGGCTCAAGGTTGCATTGAAGAACGACCTGAGCCAGGTGCCGGACCTCGTTGAGTCGTTCGATTTTGCGGTGAACGAACAATGCATGGAGTTCGGCGAGTGCGACGAGTTGCTGCCATTTCTCCGTGCCGGTAAGGCGGTCCTGCACGTGGAGTACAACCAGGCACCGTCGACGTTCTGTCCGAACGTCCCCCGCGGGTTCAGCTCGATGCGTAAGCATCTCAATCTCGATACCTGGCGGCAGCCCTGTCCCTGAGGTGAGCCGCACGATGTGCACTATTTTGTGCGAACAAGCACAAGTCGCGCGGACTGGCTGTGCCGGCTCGTTTCGCTACTAGACTGGCTCGGCATGCCTGGTTCCCCTCGGTCCTCGTCGAACGCGAATCTGGCCACGGCGACGGTGCTGGTGGTGGACGACGAAGAGGACATGCGGCTCATGATCCGCATGTTCCTGGAACGTGCCGGTTTTGATGTCGTCGAGGAAGCGGTCGATGGCCCCGAGGCGTTGGATGCTTACGAGCGGCTGAATCCGCCACCGGTGCCGACCGTGATCGTGCTCGACAATCGGATGCCGTCGTTGTCGGGTATCGAGGTCGCCCGTGAGGTGCTCCGCCGGATGCCAGATCAGCGCATCGTGCTCTTCAGCGCCCACCTCACCCCCGAAGTCGAGCGCGAGGCTGCCGGGTTGGGGGTCAATGCCTGCGTGGCGAAGACCGAGGTCCACCGACTGGCCGAGGTGGTCAGCGGTCTCCTCGAGTCCTGAGATCCGTCCGGCCCGGCTCCACAACCGCCGTCGCGCCGCGATGGGCCCTGACGACTCAGGTTGGTTGTTCGTCGATCCGTAGGGGAATCTCGAACCGAACTTCGGTGCCGCCTTCGGGGTCGTTCCCGGCGGAGATGTTGCCGTGATGGGCCTCGACGACGACCTTGCAGACGTAGAGCCCCAAGCCCGTTCCGGTCACGGTGCTGCCCCGGCCTCGTACGAACTTCTCGAACATGCGGTCTCCGAGGGACGGGTCGAACCCGGGGCCTTGGTCCCGCACCGTCACCTTGGCCCTACCGTGGTCGACGTCCAGTCGCACGTCGATGGGCGTGCCGGTCGGTGAGTTCTTGGCCGCGTTGTCGAGCAGGTTCGACAACACCTGCTGCAGGCGGTCGGCGTCGGCGTCGATCGTCACCGGTGGAAGCGGGACCCGGCAGGTGATGAGGTGATCCTCGTAGAGCGAATCGGCGGCATCGACGGCCGAGCGGACCTCGTCTACGAGATCGACCGGTTCGAAGTTGAACGAGAGACGACCGGCCTCGACCGACTCGGTGTCGAGTACGTCGCGCGTCAGCGCCTGCAGACGCCGGGCATTGGTAGCCGCTCGGCGCACCGCCCCTTGCCGCTCGCCGTCGGTCATCTGTGCCCAATGATCGAGACCCGTTTGCAGGAACCCGAGGATGCCGGCCACCGGTGTGCGCAGTTCGTGCGAGACGATGCTGATGAACTCTTCCTGGGTCTCGTTGAGCCGCTGCAGGCGGTCTTGTTCCTCCCGGGCAGCGCGGAGCCGGCGGAGCAGGATCAGGAACACGCCTGCGGCCACAACCAGGAGCAACACCACCAGGATTCGTCCGACGTTCTGCAAGGGCTCGGACAATGCCGAGTCGAACTCTGACGCGTCCTGCACGAAGACCAAGGTCCAGTTGGCCGAGGGAATGGCGGCGATGGCAATGACCCTGTTGCCAGCGCGCCGGAAACCCGGGTTCAACTGGATGAATGATGCCTCCAGCTTCGTGTTCAGTAGGTCGGCGCGACTCGACGCCAGGATGGTCTTGCGATCGTCAACCATGAGGATGACGTCGGTTCGCTGGCGGGCCAGCCGTGAGATCTCCTGGTTGAACGACGACTCGGTGGACACATCCACCTCGTAGACGAAGCTGCCTCGGTAGGCGCCGGTGGTGCGGTCGATCACGGGCAGCAGCAGTACCCAGACCGGCAGGTTCGTCGTGATGCCCTCGCCCACGGGCAGGATGGCGCCACGACCGGCAAGGAATGCCGGAGTGCGCTTGGCCTCGGTGAGCCCCGGATGCTGGTACGCCGTTCCGAGCACGTTGCCCTGCAAGAGGACGCCGCTGGTCACCCGATCGGCGGTGTCGATGAGGAAGAACCCGGTACGGGCGCTCGGGCTGCTGT
>JANMIX010000769.1:0-3808 GCA_031376015.1 Acidimicrobiia bacterium
CCTCACTGTCCCCGCCCGCAGCCGGGTGATCAACATGGCCTCCAAGCCCTTCTACACCGTGGCTGACCGCATCCTGGGATCTCAGTTCCTGGAGGACATCGCCGAGTTCTTCCTGCTCTTCCAGTCGATGTATGCCGGCTTCGTCGATCGAGCCAACGCGGTGACCCATGTACTGGGCGATAAGCGCACGACCTTCGTGGTGGTGAGCACCCTGGAATCCGCCCCGGTCCGCGAAGCCGAGTTCTTCATCAGCGAACTGCAGAAGCGCAAACTCCACCTGGGCGCCGTCGTGCTGAACAAGGTGTTGCCCGACTACTTCCGCGATCAGGAAGCAGCGGAGGTGGCCCGTCGGTTCTGCGCCGAGAGCGAGACCTTGGCGGGAGCGGTGAGCGAGGCCGGGTCGGTCACCGCCGTCGCCCGGGTGCTCCGAGAGGTAGGGGAGAGCTTCCTCAACTTCCAGGTGGTGGCCCAACGCGAGGCCGAGACCCGAGCCGAACTGGCCGCCGTCCCCGAGGTGGTCGTCAGCGTGCCCTACTTCGACACCGACATCTACGACCTCGCCGGCCTGCTACGGCTGGGCGACTGCATCTGGCGCTGAGGCGGCCAAGGCGCTCGGTTCCCGACAAACCCGCGATACCGGAAAAATCGGTACACTCCGCTCCCGCAGGGCTCGATGGGCTGAGGGGGAGGCAGGGAATGCGGATTTCGCTTCGCTGGAGAACGCCGCCGGAGACGTCGGCTGGTCTGAATGGGTTGGTCGGTCGAGCGGCCACGGTCATGGCTTCGGTCGAGGCACCTGCGCCGGTGCTCTCGCTGGGTCCCGATACGCCCTGTCCCTGTTGTGGGGCGCGTGCCCGGATCGATCGGCTGGATCTGACCGTGGGGTTGGCAAAGTTGCACTGCCTCCGATGCGGGCTGCGCTACGAGACCGGCCCGTGGGAGCGACGCACCGTCTCGACCTGAGCCGCATCTAGTCTCCGGGGGTGGCCTCCCTCACCGAGTTGGCGCGCCTTCGGACCAACCTCGATGGCGCCAAGTTGGCGCACCTCCAGCGCCTGGCCAGCACATGGGCGCTGTTGTCGGACTTCTGTTTCGCCGACCTCCTGCTGTTCGCTCCCGCGGCGACGGGCGACCGCGACGCGTTCGTGGTCCTGGGCCAGATCCGCCCGGCCACCTCTCAGACGGTGTACCGGCGCGACTGGGTCGGGGCGATCATCGATGCCGACACGCGCCCCATCGTGGCCCGCGCCTTCGGCCTCGGGGAGATCATCGAGGGCGAGATCAGCATCCCTCCCCTCAAGGAGCGCATCCGCGTCCTCGCCTTCCCGGTTCGCTGGCAGGGGGAGGTGATCGCCGTGGTGACCCGTGAATCGACCCCCTCGATCGGCCGCCAGCCCGGCGAGCTGGAACGCACCTACGTGGAGATCTTCCATCGCTTCGCCCGAATGATCGCGGCCGGCAGTTTCCCATTCCCGGGAGAGGGGGCCGAGCCGGCGGAATCGCCCCGGGTCGGCGACGGCGTGCTGCTGCTCGATCCCGCCCAACGCGTGGTCTACACCTCGCCCAATGCCGTCTCCGCACTGCACCGTGTGGGTGTGCACGCCAACACCGAGGGCCTGCGTTTCGGCGAGTTCGGCCTGGATGAGAGCCCGGTGCAGCGCTCGATGGAGCGGGCCGAGCCGGTGTACCACGAGCTCGAGCAGGGCCTCGAGGCCACGGTCGTGCTCAAGTGCATCCCCCTCCTCGACAAGGACGAGGTCACCGGTGCGGTCGTGCTGCTGCGCGACATCTCCGAGCTGCGACGCCGTGACCGGCTGCTGCTGTCCAAGGACGCCACGATCAGAGAGATCCATCACCGGGTGAAGAACAACCTGCAGACGATCTCCTCCCTCCTGCGGCTGCAGGGCCGCCGCCTCGGCAACCCCGAGGCCAAGGCCGCCATCGAGGAATCGGTCCGGCGGGTACGTTCCATCGCCCTCGTGCACGAGATCCTGTCGCGCGAAGCGGGCGAGGACGTGCCCTTCATCGACATCGTGCGGCCCGTGACACGGATGGTGGAGGAGGCCTTCCACTCCTCCGAGCGCCCGGTGCGTTGCCTGGTCGAGGGCGATCCCGGCAATCTTCCGGCCCAGATCGCCACCCCGCTGGCGGTGGTGCTCAACGAGTTGCTGCAGAACGCCTTCGACCACGCCTACCCCGAGGGCAGTTCCGGCGGGGACGTACTGCTGCGCATGCAGCGGCGACCCGGCGAACTGGTGGTGGTCGTCAGCGACGACGGGCGCGGTCTACCCGAGGGCTTCTCGTTGGAGACGACCAAGGGGTTGGGGCTCTCGATCGTTCGCACGCTCGTGACTTCTGAGCTGGAGGGGTCGATCGAGATGCATCCCGGCGAGTCCGGTGGTGCAGTGGTGCAACTGCGGGTGCCCGTATGACCGGGCGCCCGGTGTCACGACGATCTGATCAGGAAGCGCGCTTCTGGCGAGCGAGCCAAGCCTTGCGCAGCTTGCGGCGCTCCTCCTCGGAGGTGCCGCCCCACACCCCGGAGTCCTGGTTGGTGGCCAAGGCGAACTCGAGGCAGGCAGTCTGCGCCGGGCACTCGTTGCACACCTTCTTGGCCTGCTCGATCTGTTCGATCGCGGGACCGGTGGTGCCCACGGGGAAGAACAGATCGGGATTGGTGTCACGACACGCAGCGTTGTCGCGCCAATCATCGTCAGGTTCGATTACGTACGGCTCGGCAGAGAGCGACAGGGCCACCAGATCCTCCGGACAGATACCCTTGTGAGTGGATTCACATGCCGCCCATACAGCAGAAAAGGACGTTTGGTGCGGCTGGAAGTGTCCTCAGGGTAACAAGTGGATGTCGTGTCGGCAAGCGATTTTTCGGAGCCCGAAATGCCAGATGGCCCATCACAAAAGGTGATTGCGCACCGCGGCGCCTCCCATTTGTACCCCGAGAACACCATCGCCGCGTTCGAGGGCGCCCGCCGCGCCGGGGCCGACTGGGTCGAACTGGACGTGCATCTCACCGCCGACGAGGTACTCGCCGTTCACCACGACGAGCACCTCGCCGACGGCCGCCGCATCGACGCGGTCGCTCGCGCTGCGCTGCCGGCCGAGGTGCCCGCGCTGGCGGAGGCGCTCGTTGCCTGCGGGCCACTCGGTGTCAACGTGGAGCTGAAGTCCCACCCTCCCGCGCGCCATGACGCGGTGATCCGCCAACTCGTCGCCGACCTCGACGCCTGGGGCGGCGAGGTGCTCGTGAGTTCCTTCGACGGGACACTGCTGGGGCGGGTCCGCGAGTTGGCGCCGGCGCTGCCCACGGCGTTGTTGGTGCTTCCGGGCGAGGGGCCGGCGGCAGTGGTCGGCGCCTGCACGAGCGTCGGGCACGTGGCGCTGCACCCATGGGACGGCATGGTCGACGAGGAGCTGGTGCGGGCGTGCGCGGCCGCCTCGCTGGCGGTGAACGTGTGGACGGTCGATGACCCGGTTCGCATTCGCGAGTTGCAGGCGCTGGGGGTGCAAGGGATCGTCACCAACGAACCCGAGGTGGCCCTGCACGCGCTCGGCCGTTCAGGCGGGGAACACCAGCCGTAGGAAATCGGGGTGGTGGTGGAACTCGAGGCGTTCGGTGTCGCCGAGGTGATCACCGTCGACCTGGTACGGGAACGGACCGTGCCCCTCGATCACGAGGCTGGTCTGGTCCACGCGGACGTCGATGTGGCGCTGTCGTCGGAGGTCCTTGACCAAGGGCACCCCCAGCGCGGCGCCCACGGCACCGAGCAACGCGCCCAGACGCAACGAGCGC
>JANMIX010000245.1:0-2649 GCA_031376015.1 Acidimicrobiia bacterium
GTCGACGTGCTCGGCTACTACCCCTGAACGCACCGTTGCGCGCGCACTGAACGCCGCATCGGGTCACCCCCCGGCCCCCGGCCCCCGGCACGCCGGCCGGCCGGGGGAACGGCGCTAGTCGACGAGCTTGAGTTCGGGGTGGAAGCGGCGCGTGGGCGCCAGTTCCACGTCGACACGCTCGGCGAGACGGGCGAAGATCTGCCCGGCTTCACTGTCGGGTGCCACCGCCGCGATGGGGTGTCCGTCGTCGCCGCCCTCACGCATCTGGGGCACCAGGGGGATCTGGCCCAGCAGTGGCACCTCCAGGGCCTCGGCCAGCAACTGGCCACCGCCCGCGCCGAAGAGCTCGTAGCGCTTGCCGTCATCACCGGTGAACCAGGACATGTTCTCGATCACGCCCTTCACCTCGAGGTTCACCTTGTGGGCCATGAACCCCGCTCGCTGCGCCACCCGTTGCGCGGCCGGCTGCGGCGTGGTGACCACCAACATCTCCGAGCGGGGCATCATCTGCGCCATCGAGATGGGCACATCACCGGTGCCGGGGGGCAGGTCGACCAGCAGGTAGTCGGGGCTGTCCCAGTAGACGTCGGTGAGGAACTGCTCCAACGCCTTGTGCAGCATCGGCCCTCGCCAGATCACCGGCTGATCCTCATCGGCGAAGAAGCCGATCGAGATGCAGCGCACGCCATAAGCCTCCGGCGGCAGCAGCATCTCGTCGAGCACCACCGGCGGCCGGTCGATGCCGAGCATCTTGGGGATCGAGAACCCCCACACATCCGCGTCGATCACGGCGGTGGCCTTGCCCCGCGCGGCCAAGGAGACGGCCAGGTTGGTGGTGACGGACGATTTTCCCACTCCGCCCTTACCCGAGGCCACCAGGATCACCCGGGTGCGGCTGGCGGGGTCGGCGAAGGGAATCGTGCGCCCCTGCGCGTGCCCGTGGGCCTGTTGTGAGCCTGCCGTGGCCGCGGGATCGCCGTGCAGCCCCTGACGCAGGGCCTTCAGCTCGGCCTCGGACATCACGGTGAAGTCGATATCCACGGCACCGGCACCGGCGCCGACGATGGCATCACGCACCCGACGGTCGATCTCGGCCCGTAGCGGGCAGCCCGCAACGGTGAGGGCGATGAGCACCCGGACCCCGTCGCCACTGATGTCGACCTGCTTGACCATGCCCAGATCCACGATCGAACGGTGCAGCTCCGGGTCCTCGACGGGACGCAGTGCGTCGATGACGAGAGCTTCAGAGAGGGGCATGGGCCGTAAACTTACCCACCGATGGACAGGGCCCCTCTCTCGGCGGTCGAGTTCGCCGACGCGGTGTCGGCGATCTCGTCGGCGTTCGGCGATCCGACGCGCCGCGATATCTACCTTTTCGTCCGAGACGAAGACCGGGGTCTGACCGCTGCCGAGGTAGCCGAACGGTTCGAGCTTCACCCCAACGTGGCCCGCCACCATCTCGAGAAGTTGGTGACCGGCGGCTATCTCGACGCCGCGGTGGAGCGAACCGAGGGCGGCGGCGCGGGGCGACCGTCCAAGCGGTTCCGGGTCACGGGCAAGGCCACCCAGGTGGAGATCCCCATGCACCGGGACGAACTCCTGGTGACCCTCCTCGGCAAGGCCCTCTCCCTGCTGCCAGCCGGGGCAGCGGAGTCCATGGCCGAAGAGGTCGGCGTCGAGTACGGCCGGGCCATGGCCGGCGTCATGGGCGACAGCGAGGACGGCCGGCGCAGTTTCCGCGACGCCCTGCACGCCGTGGCCGAAGCACTCACCGCCCACGGGTTCGCGGCGCATGCCGAAAAGCGGGGCAATGAGTTGCGCATCGTCGCTGAGCACTGCCCCTTCGGTGGTGCCGCCATCGAACACCCGGTGATCTGCGCTGTCGACCGCGGCCTGGTGCGGGGCATGCTCGGCTCGCTCTACGGGCCGGCCACCGCGGCCACCGAGTCGAGCGTGGCCTTCGGCGATGCGGCCTGCGTGACCAGCGTCGACACGTGACCCGCCACTACCTCGATCACGCCTCCACCTCGCCCCTGCGGCCCGAGGCCCACCGTGCCGTGCTCGAGGTGATGGAGGAATTCTGGGCCGACCCGGCCCGCATCCACGCCGAGGGGTTGGCCGCCCGCTACCGGCTGGAATCGGCCCGCGACGAGGTGGCCGCCTTCTTCGGTTGCCGCTCCAGCCGTGAGGTCGTGTTCACCTCCGGAGCCACCGAAGCCATCGCAGCAGCAGCGTGGGGCGCCGCCGAACGAGGCGCGCACCAGGTCGTCACTGCAGTGGAGCACTCGGCCGTGCGAGCCGCGGCGGCCGCCCATGGCGACTGCACCGTCGTGGAGGTCGACGGCGCCGGCCGCGTGGACCCCGATACCGTGGCGGCCGCGGTGGTGCCCGAACGCACGGCCGTGGTGCACGTGCAGGCCGCCAACCACGAGGTCGGTACGTGCCAACCCGTCGCCGAGACCGTTGCGGCCGTGCGGTCACGGCACGCCGACGTGCTCGTGCATGTCGACGCCGCCTCCGCCGCGGGGCACATGGCGGTCGACTTCGAGGCATCGGGTGCCGACCTCATGAGCATTTCGGGACACAAGTTGGGGGGGCCGCCGGGATCGGGAGCCCTGCTGATCCGTCGCGGCCTGCGGCTGCGACCGT
>JANMIX010000780.1:0-3887 GCA_031376015.1 Acidimicrobiia bacterium
GGTGACGACCCCTTGCTTGCCGTCGGTACCCGCTACACCTGCCGCCCCGGCGGTCAACGGCACCATCGTGGCGGCACCGGCCGGCGCCACCGCGGGATACGCGACCCGCATCGTGGTGATGACCGCAGGAGCCAGCGCCACGTTCTACAACGGCGACGTCACCGGTCACGACGTGCGGTCGACGCTGACGGACGCCAACCGCGAGTCGGTGTTCCACACGGCGCCCAGCGTGAAGGGCGGAGCATCGGATCGCGTGGTGGGCGTGGAGTTACTCGCCCCCGGCACCTACGCCTTCTACTGCAACATCCATCCGAACATGCAGGGAAGTCTCGTCGTCCGATGAAACGGCTCGCCCCGGTCGCCACCGGCGTCACGTTGCTGGCGTTGTGCGCGGTGGTGACGCCCGCCCGGGCCGCGGCGAGCACCGTAAGCTGCGTGGTCGGTGGCCCGACGGGCACCTATCGGGTGTTGCGCCTCGACGTACCGCAGGGTTCCGATGTGCTCAACGTGGAGTTGCGCGGCGGCCGCACGGTGCGCCCGGCCGGCGATTCGTCGAGCTGGCACCTGGCCCAGGGCATCTTCGTGCTCGACTCGTCGAACCATCTCGTCGCCGACCGGGTCTCCAATCAGGGCTCCAATCCCCGCCGCACGGTTGTCGGCACCGGTGGCACTCCGGCGACGGTGTCCACGCCGGGGCCGGACACTCCGTTCGTGCACACCCAACTCGACAAGGTTGCCGGCCTCGCACCGGGCTCCTACACCGTCGTCGCCTTCGGTAGCGACGGCGACGACGCCGCCCCGAACGACCAGTGGGGCGGGGAGGTGCAGGTGGCCGCCGGCGCCAGTTGCCACATCGAGGGCACCGGCGAACTCCTCGACGTGAACCACACCGACTTCCGCGGCGGCACCCAGGCCAGCACCGCGGCCGCCGGCATCGTGGAGGGCGCAACGCTGCAGCGAACGATCGACCACAACCTGGTGGTGGGCTTCATGGATGTCGCCACCCAGGTGGCGGGCGACGCCTCGCTCGACTACCAGTTGGGCGGGAGTGGATCGGGCGTCATCACCGACGCGATCGTGCCCTTTGCCGGCCTCCGTGGCCAGTACAGCTTCACCGCTCATGTGCAGGGGGTGGCGCCGTTGGTGTCGATCGTGGCGCTGGGGGTCGACCAATGATCGGCGACGTTCCGACCGCCGGGCCGGCCCTGCGTCCACCGTCGCTGCAGTTGAGCCGTCGCCGCTTCGTACAGGGTGCGGTGGCGGGCACCCTGCTCTGGGCCAGCCCCCAGCGGGGCCTGGCCCGTAGCCGAGCGGCCGGACGGCCGGCACCCTTCACCCAGCCGCTCCCGCGGCTGAGCGAACTTACCGCCGCCGACATCGATCTCACTGCGGCCGAGACCCTGGTCCAACTCCTCCCCGGTGGGCCCGCCACCCGCATGTGGACCTTCAACGGCACCTTTCCGGGGCCGCTCATCCGGCGCCCCTCCGGCCAGCGCACGACCGTCACCCTGCACAACCAGCTTCCCGTCGCGGCGGGGACCCTCACGTTGCACCACCACGGTGGGCACCAGGAATCCATTCACGACGGCCAGCCGGCGACCAACCTCGTGGACGTCGGCTCCTCGCGGACCTATGTCTACGACCTGATCGAGGACGGAGTGGGCGAACGCGGCGCCCTGCAGTGGTACCACGACCATTCGCACCAGCGGACCGGCCGCAACAGCTGGATGGGCCTGGTCGGCATGTTCCTTGTCGACGACGGACTCGATGCGCAGTTGGGCCTCCCCACTGGCGACCAGGACATCGCCCTCCTACTCACCGACCGCGCCTTCGACGAGGCCAACCAACTGCTGGATCCCTTCGCCACCCGCAGCGGAGCGGGCGACGGGACACCACCGGGCGACGAGGTCGTCGGTGACGTGTTCCTCATGAACGGGGCGTCACAGCCCTTCCTGGACGTGCAGCCCCGGCGGTACCGGTTCCGTCTGCTCAACGCCTCGAACTTCCGGGTCTACAACCTGGCGCTCGAGGACGGCACACCTCTGGTGCAGGTCGGCAACGAATCGGGCCTCCTCACCGAGCCGGTCACCCGCGACGCCATCTTGTTGGGACCAGCCGAGCGCGCCGAGTTCATCGTCGACTTCCACGGGCGCACCGGTGCCCTCAACCTGATCAGCGTGCCCTTGGCCTCGGCCGGCGAGGTTCCCCGTACCGCGCCGGCCCGGGCCGATCTGCTGCAGTTCCGGGTGGCCGCCGGCAGCGTCGCCGATACGACCGTGATCCCCGCTGCCCTGCGGCCACTGCCGTCCTGGGTGGACACGTTGTCGCACACTCCCGATCGGGTCTGGGTGTTCGGGCTCGGTGTCGATCCGTCCGGCACCACCGCCTGGACGGTGAACGGCCGCACCTTCGACCACGAACGGGTCGACGCCCGGCCCGAACTGGGATCGACCGAGACCTGGCTGTTCGTCAACACCGGCCCGGTCGCCATCTCCCACTACATCCATCTGCACGACGTCGACTGGCACCTTCTGTCGCGCAACTTGGCCGAGCCCGAGCCGTGGGAGAGCGGACTGAAGGAGACCTTCCGGCTCGACCCCGGCGAGGTGCTCCTGGTGGGAACCCGGTTCACCGATCACCTCGGACGCTTCATGGTCCATTGCCACATGCTCGAACACGAGGACCACGGGATGATGACGACCTTCGAGGTCGTCGAACCAGGCAAGGGCGACCGCCTCCCCCGCAGCCCCATCGACCCGACACCGACCCTCGTGCGGGCATCGATGCCGCCGGCAACGGCCCAGGATGCCCTGGCCGTGCTCGACCACGTGGCCCGCACCGGCGCTGCCGCCCCCTTCTCCGTTCTTCGGCGGCCGTTGCCGGCGTTGAGCACCCCGATCATCTGCACTCTCGATCCTCGTTAAGGAGCATCCGATGTCGCTGTCCCCTCGCCGCCTCGTGGCCGTTGCCGTCGCCTTCGCGGTCGGTTCCCTCGGCCTGTCGTCGATCCCTGCCCTCGCGCAGTCGGCACCGACGACGGTGCCGCACCTCCTTGTGTTCACCGGCACCTACGGGTTCCGGCACGACGGCATCGAGGAGGAGAGCGCCTTCCTGCAGCAACTGGCCCGCCAGACTGGCGAGTTCACCGTGGAGATCACCGGCGACCCGGCCGTGTTCACGCCCGCCCTCTACCAACGCATCGACGGCGTCGTGCTGCTGCAGACCACGGGCCTCGGTTCGTCGAACTCCCCGCTGAGCACCACGCAGAAGCAGAACTTCCTCGACTTCTTCGGCTGCGGAGGCTCACTGGTCGGCGTGCACGCAGCGGCCGACTCCGGTGGCGGTTGGCCCGCCTACGACGCCCTGCTCGGCTCGACCGGCTTCGACTTCCACCCGCATCTCTCGCTGGAAGCACGGGAGAACCCGCTGGGGCCGGAGGCGTTCAACCCCTCGGTACTCACCGATGTCACCGTCGACGTCGACGACCCCAACCACCTGGCCACCCGGCCGTGGCAGGGCTTCGACAACTTTCGCATCACCGAGGAGATCTACCGCTGGAAGGGCAATCCCCGCAGCGACCCCAACCTTCACGTGCTCCTGTCCCTCGATGAGGAGTCGCACTACTGGCGTCGTTCGATCGGCGCGGGACCTTCGGCCGGCGGCATGGCCCCCGACTTCCCCAACCCGGTGTCGAACCCGTTCAACAACGTGCCGGTCACCGCGTTTCCCGACGCCAGCCCGATCGCCTGGGTGAAGCCGTACGGCGATCACGGTGCTCGGGTCTTCTACACGAACCTCGGTCACAGCATGGCCACCTGGCAGCGCCCCGACTTCCAGGAACACCTCTACGGCGGCATCAGTTGGGCCACCGCCAGCCGACCCGACGC
>JANMIX010000804.1:0-4737 GCA_031376015.1 Acidimicrobiia bacterium
CATCCTGCGCGCCCGAGCCGGCATCGTGCGCTTCGATGGCGACGATGTCACCCGCGCGCGACCGGCGGCACTCGTGCGACGCGGCTTGGTGCAGGTGCCCGGCGGACGGGCGACCTTCCCGGGACTCACCCTGGCCGAGAACCTGCACGTCGGCATGGCCACGCTGGCCCGCGAAGACCGCCACGGTCGCATGGAGGAGGCCTACGCTCGTTTCGGATGGATGCGCGAGCAGGCGGGGCAACTCGCGGGCACGCTCTCGGGTGGACAGCAACAGCAACTGGCCATGGCCCGAGCCCTCTTGGTGCGGCCCCGGGTCTTGATGATCGATGAGTTGTCCCTCGGTCTCTCGCCCGTCATCGTCGAACAACTCATCGACGTCGTCTTCGATCTACGGGCGGCGGGCACGGCGGTGGTGATCGTGGAACAGCAGGTCGACCTCGCGCTGGCGGTGGCTGATCGCGCCTACTTCATGGAGCGTGGCCAGGTGCGCTTCGAGGGCGTGGCCGCCGACCTGCGCGGACGGACCGACCTGTTGCGTGCCGTCTTCCTGGCGGGTGCCGACGGATGAGCATGAACCACCACGCCCGCGCCTTGGTGCTCGACGGTCCCCGGAACCTCACGCTGCGCACCCTGGGCTTGCCGGCGTTGGGCGATGACGACGGCCTGCTGTGCATCGAGGCTTGCGGATTGTGCGGAACCGACCACGAGCAGTTCACCGGTGCCCTGCCCGCCGGCTTCGCCTTCGTGCCCGGCCACGAGGTCGTCGGCACCATCGAGGCCTTGGGTGATGGCGCCGCACAGCGTTGGGGGGTTCAGGTCGGTGACCGGGTGGCGGTGGAGGTGTTCCAGTCGTGCGGAGCCTGTGGCCCCTGCCTCGCCGGGGACTACCGGCGATGCGAGCACCACGGCATCGGGGACATGTACGGGTTCATCCCCCTCACAAAGGATCCCGGCCTGTCGGGCGGCTACGCCACCCATCTGTACCTGGCGCCCGACGCGCTCGTGCTGGCCGTGCCCGACGGGCTGGATCCGGTGCTGGCGACCTTGTTCAATCCGCTCGGGGCGGGTATCCGTTGGGGGGCCACGCTGCCCGGCACGACCGCCGGCGACGTGGTCGCCGTGTTGGGCCCCGGTGTGCGCGGGCTCAGCGCCCTGGTGTCCGCCCGCGAGGCGGGTGCCGGGTTCGTGATGGTCACCGGCTACGGCCCCGCCGACGCACCTCGCCTCGCCACCGCCACCCGTTTCGGCGCCGACCTGGTGGTGGACGTCGCCGAGGAGGACCCGCAGCGGGCGCTGTACCGCGCCGTGGGCGTGGGCGCCGATGTCGTGGTCGACGTGACCGCCAAGGCGCCCGCTGCGTTCGCCCAGGCGATCGCGCTGGCCCGGTCGGGAGGGACGGTGGTGGTCGCCGGCACTCGTGGCACGGCCGAAACCCCCGGGTTCCATCCCGACCACCTCGTCTACAAAGAGTTGCGCCTGCTCGGTGCGCTCGGCGTGGACGCGCCGGCCTACCGGGCGGCACTCGACCTGCTGGCCGGTGGGCGCTACCCATTCGCCGAGTTGGCCCGAGAAGTCGCCGGCTTCGACACCCTGGCCGAGTTGCTGGCCACCATGGCCGGCGAGACCGGCCGCATCCCCCCGGTGCACGGCGTGTTCGTGCCCCGACCCCAACCCTAGGAGCAAGAGTGATCAGTACACGTCTCACCGAACTGCTGGGCGTCCACCACCCAGTGATGCTGGCCGGCATGGGTGGCGTCTCCTATCACCGTCTCGTCGCGGCGGTGTCCGAGGTCGGGGGTTTCGGCTGCCTGGGTGCGTCCACCATGGGCCCTGACGAGATGGTGCAGGAGATCAGAGCGGTGCGCGAGCTCACCGACAAACCCTTCGGCGTCGACCTCCTCACCGCCATGCCCGGCGACCTCGTCGCCCAGGTGCAGCGGCTCATCGACGAGGGCGCCTCCGTCTTCGTGGCCGGGCTCGGTGTTCCGGCCGAGGCGGTCGAGCTGTGCCACCGCAACGGTGTGTTGGTGGCCAACATGTGCGGCCGGGTCGACCACGCCCGGCGGGCCGTCGACGCCGGGTGCGATCTGGTGGTGGCCCAGGGGACCGAAGCAGGTGGGCACACCGGCACCGTCGCCACCATGCCCCTCGTTCCCCAGATCGTCGACGCAGTGGGCGGCCAGGTACCCGTCGTCGCCGCCGGCGGCATCTTCGATGGTCGGGGTCTGGCCGCAGCTTTGGCGCTCGGCGCCGCCGGCGTGTGGGTGGGGACCCGCTTCATCGCCACGCCTGAGGCTCGTGCCGTCAACGGCTACAAGGAGACGCTCCTCCGACTGGGCGAGGACGGCACCGTGGTCAGCCGGGCCTACACCGGCAAGACGTGCCGCGTCGTGCGCAACTCCTACACCGCGCACTTCGAGGAGCACCCCGATGAGCTGCAGCCGTTCCCGCTCCAGTTGCTGCGCGCCATCGAGGACGGCGCCAGCCACCTCGGTGGGGCCGATGGCACCGAGGCCGACCCCGACAAGGAGTTCTACCCGTGTGGCCAGGGCGTGGGTGCCATCGACGACCTGGAGCCGGCCGGCGACCTGGTGCGCCGGATCGTGCAGGAGGCCTCCGACGTGCTGGCCTCGCTCCAGCCGGTGCTGAGCAGCCCCTGACCCTCAGGGCGGGAGCACGGCCAAACGCGTACCGCTCAGAGCGCGGGTAGCAGGGTTGCCAGGTCGCCGACCGAGCGCAGCGCGTCGTTGAGGTGGGTGCAGGTGGAGGTGCCGGAGAACTCCTGGCGGACGTGCGCCCGCACGTCGGCCAGCGGCATCCCCACCAGCCGGTGGGCGCTGGCGAGGGCATTGGGGCAGTCGGGCCCCGGAAGCACCCCGGCGCGGGCATCGACGCGTCGGATCGTGCCCTCGGGTGCGGCCGTGAGATCGAGGAGGTATTCGTGCACGACGGTCTCGGTGCCGTCGTCCTCAACATAGGAGTCGCGGAAGAAGACGTCGATGCTCCAACCGTCCTCGCTCCGCCACAGGTCGAGACGGCGCCGGCGACGCATGGAATGACGGGGGAGATCCTCGTGGTGATGCCACGCCCACGGGTCGATCTCCGGCTCCACCGGCGGCGCTGGCGGCCCCTCGCCGTAGATGGTCTCCCCCTCCAACAGGCTCTGCACCATGGTGCCGCCGTCCACCCAACCGGCACACACGTCGAGCACCGGCAGGAGCTTGGTGGACTGGGCTGCGCCCGAACGGAACACGTCCGGCCCCGCGATGCGGGCCAGGGCCGAGCCCGAGATGAGCGTCGCCACGCTGATCTCGTCCAGCAGCAACGCGGGTAGCGAGCCGTCGGTCGCCGCTCCCGGTGTCACTTCGTCCATGTGATGGCGCATCCGCGAGTTCGCCTTCGAGCCGACCAGCACGGCCGCGGCGCCATGCGGGTCGGGCTCCAAGGCGAGTTCCTGAAGGCGGCGGTCACCGGGGAAGGCCACCCGGGCCTCCATCGACGCGGCCGCCCGCACCTCGATCTGCCCGTCCTCGTGGGTGCGCAGGTCGCGGGCCCGGCCGGTGAGGACGAGGCCCTCGAGGTAGCCGTCGGGCCAGGTGATGTCGATGGTGCTGGTGCGGCGCAGCGATCCCGGCCGGCGGCGCGGGGTACCGACGGTGGGTCCGATGGTTCCGGGCCACAACGCATGCGCCATGCCGGTAGGCGACCACACCGGAGGCCTGCGGGCAAGTCGGCGCGCCAGACGGGTCCCGATGACCCACAATCACCCATGTGACCGCCCCTGCGCGCCGCGCCCGCCGGGCGCTGCCGCCCTCCGCCAGCACGTCGGTACCGTTGGTGATCGCTGCCCGCGGCGTGCGCGGCTTCGCCGACGGGTTCGTGAGCGTGGTGCTGGTGCGCTACCTGGGCGAGCTCGGCTTCTCGCCGGCAGGCATCGGCGCCATCGTCACCGCCACGTTGTTGGGCTCGGCCGTGCTCACCCTCGGCGTGGGTGTCTCGGCGCACCGCATGGCGGCCCGTTCACTGCTGCTCGCGTCGTGCGGACTGATGGCGGCCACCGGAGCGGGTTTCGCCGCCTTCCAGACGTACACCCTGCTCCTCGTGGTGGCCGCCGTGGGCACCTTGAACCCCTCCGCGGGCGACGTGAGTGTGTTTCTCCCCACCGAACAGGCGTTCATCGCCGGCGAGGTCAACGACCTCGACCGCCCGCGTCTGTATGCCTTCTACAACCTCGCCGGCTCGGTGGCCGGCGCCTTCGGCGCGCTGGCATCGGCCGCCCCGGAGATGATCGCCGAGGCCACCGGATGGGCCGTGCGCGATACCCAGCGGGCGGGGTTCGCCATCTACATCGCCGCCGCTCTGGTGGCTGCCCTGCTCTACCGCCGGCTTCCCCGCAGCGCGCAGGCCCCGGCCGCCGGGCGTCCCCGGGGCCTCTCCGGGGCCCTTCCGACCTCGCGCCGCACCGTGCTGGAGCTCGCCGCACTCTTCAGCCTGGACGCCGCCGGCGGCGGTTTCGTCGTGCAGTCCCTGCTGGTGCTGTGGCTGCACCTGCGCTTCGACCTCTCGGCCACGCAGATGGGGGGTGTGTTCTTCGCTGCCAGCCTGCTGTCGGGCTTCTCACAACTGCTGGCCGGGCCGCTGGCCGCCCGCATCGGGTTGGTCCGCACCATGGTCTTCACCCACCTTCCGGCCAACTTCCTGCTCGCCTCGGCCGCGTTCGCCCCCAACGGCGCAGTG
>JANMIX010000832.1:0-3167 GCA_031376015.1 Acidimicrobiia bacterium
CCGCGACGCCCGCGACGGCGTGCTCGAGAGCGACGCGCCAGATCGAGCGCACAAGATCACGCTCATGGCTTGCGCGGGTCGGCGACCAGAACGGCACCTCGGGCGTGACCTTGCTGGTCCGGCGGCAAGTACCGCTCGCGCAGGCCGAGTGTGCGCTAGCGAGGCGCCGGTCAGTGCATCGGCATCACTCGACGCAGCCCGCGCTGGGCAAACGGATTTTTGTTTACCGGAATGTTTACCGAAGCATTGGCTGCGTTTAACCGGAGCCGTCTCATCGCCCTTCGAAACTCTGTTTTGTAGACTTGACCTGGGCTTTCTTGGTGCGCCCCCTGGGTTTCGAACCCAGAACCTGCGGATTAAGAGTCCGTTGCTCTGCCGTTGAGCTAGAGGCGCGAAGTGGCGATTGTAGGTTCGTCCTGCACGAGTGGGGTGACCGAGGGGAATTGAACCCCCGACCTCCAGGGCCACAACCTGGCGCTCTAACCAACTGAGCTACGGCCACCATGGGGAACGGCAGGTTAGCCGACCGGCCCGTGGGCGAAGCCACCCGGATCGGGCATGCCGAGTCACCGGATGGCGGGCACGAAGACAGCTCTCAGGGCGTCGGCTGCCGTGGCTCCATGCCGGCGGCCCGATAGCAGGCGTCGATCAGAGTCATGTTGGCGATCGCATCGGCCCCACCGGTCGGCACCGGCGTGCCGTCCAGCACCGCTGCCGCGAAGGCCCGGAGTTGGTGGAGGTAAGTCGCGCTCCGCTCCAACCGCTCGCGGCGGGTGTGCCCTCCCACGGTCACGTTCAGCGAATGCAGCAACTGAGGGGCGTACGGGTTGAAGACCTTCATGCTCCCCAGATCGCCCGTGACCTTGGCGCCCACTGCCAGCAGACGGCTCGAGAACATGGATACGTCGATCGATCCGGTGGCGCCCGAGGGCAAGGTCATCTCCGCCCGCATCGTGCGGTCGACGCCGGGCACCCGTTCGGCGGCGGTAGCCGATACCACTGTGGGCTCCTCGCCCGCCAGGGTCCGAAGGAGGTGGATGGCGTAGCAACCCACATCCATCGTGGTACCGCCGGCCAGGGCAAGGTTCCAGCGGATGTCGCCCTTGGGCAGCAAGGGGATGCACATCCAGGTGTCGATTCGTCGCACCGACCCGAGCTCTCCGCTCCGCACGATGTCCACCATGCGGGCCACCAGCGGGTGGTAGCGGTAGTGGAAGGCCTCCATGCACACCAAGCGCGTGCGCTCGGCCGCGGCCACCACCTCGCGTGCCTCCTCGGCGTTCGCCGTGAACGGCTTCTCGCACAGCACGTGCTTGCCTGCCTCCAGTGCGGCGATGGTCCAGCGGCCGTGCAGCCCGTTGGGCAGCGGGTTGTAGATCGCATCCACTGCGGTGTCGGCGATCAACTCGTCGTACGACCCGTAGGCGGCGGTGATGTGGTGCTTGCGGGCGAATGCCTCGGCCCGTCCCATGTCACGAGCGGCCACGGCACCCACCGTGACCGAGGCCAGCTTGCGCGCTGGGCGGACCAGGGCCTGGGGGGCGATGCGGGCGGCACCGAGGATTCCGATGCGGAGAGGCGAACCGATGGCAGACATCGACCGCATACTGCCCTACCGTTGCCGTCCGATCGGCCCTCGTAGCTCAGCTGGACAGAGCAGGGGACTTCTAATCCCAAGGTCGCAGGTTCGAGTCCTGCCGAGGGCGCCGTGTTGTGTCGCGAGACATCCCGGGCGGCTGTCGCGTGACACTCCGGTCCACCTGCTGTCGTCCCGGAATCTTCGATCCCCTCGATCGAGTAGGTGAGATACATTTCGAACCCGTCAGGAAGATCGAGGAGGTTCTCGCCATGCGAAAGTCGCTCATCTCCGTTGCGCTGACTGCCCACATGGCGTTCGCGTTGGGCCTGACTCCAGCGGATCCCGCATCGGCGAAAGTCTCGGCGGCGCAAGACTCGGCGAACAATGCATTGCTGGTGAAGCTGCAGCAAAAGTATTGGGGTTGGCTGTTCGGTAGCGCCACCAACCCGTTGCTACGGGAGCGGTACTGCGGAGAGGAGGTCGACGGGGTGCTGTTCCTGAACGCCGCTGCGCAGCCGAACTTCGAAGCAACCTGCACGGTGACGCCGGAGACGAGGATCGTTGGGTTGCCTGGCGGCACCATCGAGTGGGAATCCAGCGGAGCAACCGACGAGGAACTCCTTGCGCACCTTGCCGTCGACTCAGCGGTGGTCCGAGACGGCGCCGGCACACTCGACGGACGGTCGCTCGACCGCGAGGAGATCGGATTCGCAAACGCGAGCGCCTACACGATTCGGATCGCCGACGGCTCGTTCATCAAGACGGTCGATCCGGGAGCCGTCGGGCTCAGCAAGATTCGCGTCGCGTCATCAGGATGGATCGTTCGACTCGCCCCATTGACGCCCGGCCCGCACGCGTTGGTGCTGTCGGACACGATCGACGGCACCCCGTTCGTCGCCACGTTCCACATCAATGTGACGCGCCGACCCCACGATCACTGACAGAACCGCGCCGCCGGGTTGGAGCAGCCCGGTCGCTCGGCGAGGCCTTCAGCCGTGCTGCCAGAAGCGGTTGGCCAGGCTGCGCTTGCCGTCCAGGGCCACCGCATCGAGGGCGGCGATGTCCTCGGTGGTGAGCGCCCAGCCGAGGGCGCCGGCGTTGTCGGTGGCCTGCGCCGCGTTCTTGGCCCCGGGGATCGGCACGGCGCCCTTGTCGATGAGCCAGCGCAATGCCACCTGGCTCGGGGTGCGGTCGTGCGCCTCACCGATGCGCCGCACCACGGCCACGACGCGGTCGACCTCCTCCATCGGGTGGTCGGAGAACGACCGCTTGCCGGGGGGCGGGTTGGCGGCGGAGTACTTGCCGGTGAGGCGGCCCTGGCCGATGGGCGAGTAGGCCAGCACAATGACCCCCAACTTCCGGCACGCCTCGATCAGGCCCGAGGTCTCCGGGCGGGTGCGCAGCAGCGAGTACTCGATCTGGTTCGAGGCCAGCGCCACACCCCGGGCCGCCAATTCGGCGTGGATCTTGGTGGTCTCCCCGATGGAGTAGTTCGACACCCCCACCGCCCGCACCAGGCCCTCGGAATGCACGGCGGCAAGAGCTTCCGCCAGTGCCGCCTTGGAGCGCAGGCTGATCGGTCCGTGGA
>JANMIX010000004.1:0-3903 GCA_031376015.1 Acidimicrobiia bacterium
GGCGAACATCATCATCGGGACGAACGCGGGTAGCGGCACCTGCTCATGGATGCCCAGCAGACCGCCGAAGGAGCCACCGTCGAGGGCGAAGCCCACGATGCCGTAGGCCGCAGCGATGGCCAGCACGTTCATCACCGCCGCCTTGAACGCCACAAGGACCGAACGGAAGACCACCAGCAGCAGCAAGAAGCTCAGGAACACGACGGTGCCGATGAAGATGGGCAGCCGCTGGGTCATGTAGTCGGTGATGTCGATGGCCGATGCGGTGAAGCCACCCACCAGCACCGTGGTGCCGGTGGCGGTCGCCACCTGCGGGGCCACCGAGTCGCGCAGGCGGTGCACCAACTGGGTCGTGGCCTTGGCCTGCGGGCCGGTGTCCGGCGTGACGATCAGCAACGCCAGCGAACCGTCGGGGTTGGGAATGGCGGGCGACACCGAGGCCACGCCCGGCGTGGCGTCGATGGCGTCGCGAGCCTTGGTGGCGGCGTCACCGGTGACATCGCTGCCCGCCGGAAGTTCCAAGGCCACGTAGAAGGGTGCGTTGGTGCCCGGTCCGAAACCTTTGGCCAGCAGGTCGTAGGCCTGCCGGCTCGTGCGGGTGGTGGGTTTGTTGCCGTCGTCGGGGAACCCGAACTGGATGCTGAATATCGGGGCGCACAACAACGCGATGACGCCGAAACCGATCAGTGCCATGGGCCACGGCTTGCGCTGCACGACCCGGCTCCAGCGGAACCACAGCCCCTTGTCGTCCTCGTGGGTGCGGGCCAGGAACGGCAAGTGCCATTTGTCGATCTTGTGGCCCACGAACCCGAGAATGGCGGGCAGCAGCGTGATCGAGGCGATCATCACGACCAACACGCCGGCGGCCGCGGAGATGGCCACGCCCTGCAGGAAGTTGAGGCCGATGATGAACAGGCCCATCAGGGAGATGATCACCGTGCAACCGGCGAACAGCACCGCGCGTCCGGCGGTTCCGATGGAGGTGACCACCGCGTCATGGGGATCCCGGCCCCGTTGCAGCTCGGCGCGGTAGCGGGTGACGATGAGCAGCACGTAGTCGATCCCGACACCGATCCCGATCATCGAGGCCACCACCGGCGCGAAGTCGGGGGTGGACACCACGTTGGCGATCAGGCCGATCAGAGCCGTGGCGATGCCGAGGCCGAAGAGGGCGATGAGCAGGGGCAGGCCCATCGCGAGGGCGGAGCCGAAGGTGAGCAGCAGCACGAAGGCCGCCACGATGATGCCGATGCCTTCGCCGCCGCCGCCGTTGCTGGACTCCACCCGGTTGATCGCGTGGCCGGACAACGCCACGGCGAAGCCCGGGTGGGACGCGGCTTGGGCGGTCGCCATGATGGCCCTGGTCTGGCTGTTGGGCATGTCCGTGGAATCGACGTCAAGTTGCAGCACGCCGTAGGCGATGGTGCCGTCGCTGGACACCTGCCGGCTCGCGCTCGCGGCCGTGGGGGAGGCGACGGACAGCACATGGGGGCTCGCGGCCTTGGCCTTGGCCAGGAAGGCGTCGATCTCGCTGGCCGCGCTGGGCAACCCGGCCGGAACCGCGAATACGGCGCGGATCTCGTCGCCGGCTCGGGCAGGAAAGCGCGTCTGGAGCAAAGTCTGGGCCTTGGACGATTCGGCACCGGGTGTCTTGAAATCGATCTGGTACTCGCCGCCGAAGGCATTGGAGATGGCGATGGTGGCGAAGAGGGCGAGGAGCCAGCCCAGCACCACGCGCCGCCGCATGCGAAAGGAACGATCGGCGATGCGCAGCAGGGGCGAGCGCTTGGCAGACGCCATAGAAAACTCTCCTGAGAGGATGGGGCGGAACCGTACGGGTCTCCGCTACCGTGAATGTCAACATAGTAGACGGGTTGATCGTGAATGCATACACAAACTGTGAGTGACTCAAGTCACACGGAGCGTACGGGTTCTCGGGCGCTTGTCCACGCCTTCGCGCATCTGGCGCCCCATTGGATTCGTTGGGTCCATCAGACAGCGGAACCGGCAGGTCTCACTCCCGCACGGCTGCGCCTGCTCGGCCTTCTCCACACCGATGGCCCCCAGGTGATGAACGTTCTGGCCGAACATCTCGATGTCACTCCCCGCAACATCACTGCCCTGGTTGACGGTCTCGAACGAGAAGGGCTCGTGGCCCGGGAACGGCATCCCTCGGACCGGCGTGCCACGGTCATCCACCTCACCCCGGCCGGCGTCGCGGTGACCGACGCCTGGTGGGAGGACCACCTCGACCGCACCAGTGAGATCTTCGAAGAGCTCGATCCCGCCGATCGCGAGCAACTGCTGCGTCTGGTGGAGTTGTTGGAGGTGGCATTCGCCAAGCGAACCGGGTCGGGCGCCTCAGGGGCGCTGTAGTAGCTCCAGGGCCCGGCCGGCCACGCCCCGCAGCTGCTCGCTCGAGGGTTGTACTCCCAGCACGTTGACCTCCATCCGCACGACTGCCTGCATCACCTCGACCAGCAGCGCACCGACCGCACCGAAGCGGTCGGCACTGTCCTCGAAGCGTGCCTCGACCCGCTCGCGCAGGTCGGCCAGGTCGTCCTGCTGACCGAGGCGGCTGTCCAGGCGCCCCAGGCCCTGTTGCACCTCGGCCAACTGCGCCAGCGCCTCGCGAACTGAGGTGTCGGTCCGCTCTGCCCGCTGCGCCACGGCGCGTACCTCGGCCAGCACTGCTGTCGTGTCGGCAGGCGTAGTGGGGATGTCGGCGACGTCGAGCGCGATGGCGTCGAGCCGGCTGGTCAGGGCACCGAGGTCCACCGGTCGGTCGCCCAAGGCGCGGATCTCGGTGCGGAGCTCGCCCACCAGGCCGTTGCGGAACTCGTCGCGGATCTGATCGCGCAGCGTCTGCAGTTCACGGTGCACGGGATCGAGGTCGACGGGCTCAGGCGCGGGGAGTTGTTCGAGGGCCGCGGCCAAGCGGTCGAGCTGGCTGAACACCGGGCGGAGATCGGCGGCCGGCGGCGGGCCCTCGGTGGGGAGCCCGGCCACTGCCGAGCTGAGTGCGTCGAGTCGCCGCTCGACCGAGCCCAGATCGACCGGGATGGGCGCGAGATCGGAGCGGAGCTGTGCGATGGCCATCTCCACTCCGCTCAGGTCCACCGGAGCGGGGCGGTCGGTCGGGAGGGCGGCGATGGCCCTTTCCAGTCCGCTCAGGTCCACCGGAGCGGGGCGGTCGGTGGGGATGGCGCTCAACGCGCCCACGAGCTCGTCGAGACGGCGGTGCAGTGGTTCCACGTCGACGTGGTTCAACGAGATCTGCTCGCTGAGCGCGGTGCGCAACTGCGCCAGATGCTCGTGCAGCGGTGCGGTGTCGATCGGTGGTGACGGCTCGGTCGGGATCTCGGCCATTGCCGTCGCCAGGGCGTCGAGGCGCAGGAGGACGGGGCCGAGGTCGGTCGGTTGGGGTTCCTTTGTGGGGATGCGGGCCAGCGCGTCAAGGACGGGGCCGAGGTCGGTCGGTTGAGGGAACCGGTCCGGGAGTTGATCGAGCCGCGTGGCGAGGTCGCTCAGGTCCTCCTGCAGCGGTTCGAGGTTCGTGCGACCACTCTGGATGGCGCCCAGGATCGTGGATCGGATCGATGCCAGGGTGTCGAACACCGGGCCGAGGTCGACCTCTGCCGGCGCGGGCGCCGCCGCCAGCGCGTCGAGCACGGGGGTGAGGTCGGTGGGTTGGGGTGTGGTGGTGGGGATGCGGGCGACTGCGTCCAGCACGGGGCCGAGGTCGACCTCTGCCGGAGCAGGCACCGCCGCCAGCGCGTCGAGCACGGGGGTGAGGTCGGTGGGCTCGGGGAGTTGGGCGTTGAGCGCCTCGACCCGGCCGGCAAGGTCGGCAAGCCCGTGCTGCAACGGGTCGAGTTCGACCCGGTTGGCGCCGATGGCCTG
>JANMIX010000079.1:0-10784 GCA_031376015.1 Acidimicrobiia bacterium
ACGGCTCCCAGCTACCTGACGGTGTGGCCCACCGGTGGCGCCCTCCCGCTGGCCAGCAGCCTCAACTACGGGCCCGGGATGACCGTGGCCAACATGGTCAACTCGGCACTGAACCAGGCCGGCCAGATCGACATCTACAACAAGGCCGGCTCCGCTCACGTGCTGGTCGATGTCGTCGGCTACTTCATCCCCGCCGCCGGCGCCCGCTTTGCCGCCGTGGCCCCCGCCCGGCTGGTGGACTCCCGTGCCGGCGTCGGCACGTCGAGCCAACCCTGGCAGTCCGGTGAGTCCCGCAACCTGTCGGTTACCGGGCTGCGCGGCGTTCCCGCCGGCGCCACGGCCGTGGTCCTCAACGTGACCGCCGTGAGCCCCAGCCAGCGGGGCTACCTCAGCGTGGTGCCGGGCGGCAGCGCCTACGGCACCAGCACCCTCAACTTCGCCGCCGGCCAGACCGTGCCGAACCTGGTGGTCACCGGCGTCGATGCCAACGGCGAGATCTCCCTGCTCAACTCGGCCGGCAACACCGACGTGATCGTCGACATCGTCGGCTGGTTCGGCTGAGCCGCCCGGCCCAGCTCCGTCAAGGTTGCACTCGCGTGCCGCGCTCGCCGATCGAGCCGAGCGCCCCGGCACTCAGCCGGCGGGCGGCGCCAGCGGATGGGGCATGCACAGCCCGTCGAGTTCGGTCACCACGATGCGGTCGCGGTTGTCCCAGGTGATCTCGTTGGCCGGGTCTGGCCGCACCTTGTACTCCCGGAACGACTGCTCCAGGGAGTCGTAGGCCAGCAGCCGTCCGATGAGCGGCTCACCCAGGTCCAGGATCAGCTTGATGGCCTCGACGGCCTGCAGTGAGCCGACGATGCCGGGCAGCACACCGAGCACCCCCGCTTCGGCGCACGACGGCGCCAACTCGGCCGGCGGCGGCTCGGGCACCATGTCGCGGTAGGTGGGCCCGCGTCGGGGGTCGAACACGGTGACCATTCCCTCGAAGCGGAAGATGGAGCCGTGCACCACGGGGATGCCGAGCTTCACCGAGGCGTCGTTCACCATGAAACGGGTGGGGAAGTTGTCGGTGCCGTCCACCACGATGTCGAAGCCGGAGAGGATGTCGATCACGTTGTCGGCGCCGAGGCGGACGTCGAAGGTGACCACGTTCACGTCGGGGTTCAGCAAGGTCAGCGTCTTCTTGGCCGAGTCGACCTTGCGGTCACCGACCCGCTCGATGTTGTGCAGGATCTGGCGCTGCAGGTTCGACTCGTCCACCACGTCCATGTCGATGATGCCGATCGTGCCCACACCGGCTGCGGCCAGGTACATGGCCGCCGGCGAGCCCAGCCCGCCGGCTCCCAGCAGCAGGACCTTGGCGTCGAGCAGCTTGAGCTGGCCCTCCACATCGACCTCGGGCAGCAGGAGGTGGCGCTGGTAACGGTTGCGCTGCTCGGGGGTGAGGCCTCGCGGGGTGCGCCACTCGCGGCCTTCGTCCTTCCAGCGGTTGAAGCCACCGATCACCGAGACCGCGTTGGTGTAGCCCATTTCCTGCAGCGTCTTGACCGCGAAGGCCGAGCGGGTACCGCCTGCGCAGTACACGATCAGGGGCGTGTCACGGCCGGTGATGCGGTTCTCCACCGCCGATTCCATCGTGCCCCGGGGGATGTGCGCTGCGCCGGGGATGGCGCCCTGCTCGTACTCGTCGGGCTCACGGACATCGAGCATCACGGCCCCTGGGGCCTTGCGAAGTTCATCGGCTTCGGCGGTGCTGACCTCTCGGA
Organism: Acidimicrobiia bacterium; assembly: GCA_031376015.1. Taxonomy (GTDB): domain Bacteria; phylum Actinomycetota; class Acidimicrobiia; order Acidimicrobiales; family JACDCH01; genus JANMIX01. Next base: position 1,770 of record JANMIX010000079.1, read on the forward strand.
TCTCGCTCTTGGCTCGAGCGAGCAGATCTCTGAAGCTGGCCATGGGATTACCTCGTGCTGGTCACTGGTGATCGGGGATCGATTCTCCGTTGGGGCCCTAAAACCCTACCGACTAGGTCAACATTCCCACCAACGCGGTGAGGGTCGAGGAGATGTCGCCTCGCAGCACCACGTCGGCCAGCTCGTCCATCTCGGTGGGGCTCCCGTTGAGGATGACCACGGCGGCGCCGTGGCGGCGGGCGAGGGGAACCACACCCGCGATCGGATACACCCCGAGGGTCGATCCGACGGCGAGCAACACGTCACAGGAGCGGGCCAGCGCATCGGCGCGGTCCAGATCCGCCTCGACGAGCGACTGCCCGAAGCTGATGGTGGCCGACTTGAGGATGCCTCCGCACCGCAGGCAGAGCGGGTCCTTCTCGCCGTTGCGGACGCGGGCCAGGGCCTCCTCCATCGGGCCCCGGGCCTGGCACGACATGCACATCACCTCGCGCATGGTGCCGTGCACCTCCACCACCGAGGCCGGATCGGTGCCGGCCAGCTGCTGGAGCCCGTCCACGTTCTGGGTGAGCACCCCGGCCAGGGTTCCGCGCTCCTGCAGGGCCGCGATGGCGCGGTGCCCGGCGTTGGGCTCGGCTCTCCAGGCGGGGTGCTCGACCCGGTCCCTCCAGGCGGCGACCCGCACGGCCGGGTCGGACAGGTAGTGCGACAGCGTCGCCCGCTTCTCCGCCTCGGGGTTGCGGGTCCACACGCCGTCGGGGCCCCGGAAGTCGGGGATGCCGCTGTCGGTGGAGATCCCGGCGCCGGTGAGCACGACGATCCGCTCGGCGGTTGCCACCAGGGCGGCAGCCCGTTGCAGGGCCTCGGGATCCACGGCGGCGGGCAGGCTCATCGGAAGTACCCCACGATGTCGGCCACCAGCCCCGACGCGGTGGAACTGTAGAAGCGCACGGTGCCGGTCGGGCTGGCCGCGAAGGTGGTGAGCACCGAGTTGGCCAGGGTCTGGCCGGCCACGAAGTTGAGGTTGGAGGTGGCGGCCACGGTGGAGCCCACGTTGCGGTCGATGGTGAGGATGCCGGCCGCCGAAGGGCCCACCACCACGCCGTTGAGCAGCACTGCGGTGGCGGCGAGGGGCACTCCGTGGATCCCCCGCACCTGCACGGTGAGGGGAACCCGGGCCGCGGCCGGCAGGTTCTTGGCGCCGTTGCCGTAGCGGGTGTCGAGCGTGCGCTCCGGCACCCGCAGCGGCACGTAGCGGGCCCCGCCGGCGTCGTAGTAACCGAGCAGGTCCATCACGACATCGGTCGTGTGCGTGGTGAAGAGACGCAGTGTCCGGCTGGGTCCCCCGAGGCCGACGGTCACCAGGTTGGCGGTGATCGAACCCTCCGCGAAGTTGAGGCTGGAGGTGCCCGGTTGGGCAGCCCCGCCGGGCCAGGCCGTGAGGTAGCCGTCGCCACCGGGTTGCACGGCCACGAGGTTGACCACGACGGCGGTCGCCGAGATGGGCACCGTGCCACCGTTGATGGCCACACCACCGATGGGGAAATCGGTCGTGCTGGCGCCGGCCAGCGGCGTGCCGCAATGCGATCCGCCCGGGGGACAGCGACCGGGGCGCGTATCCGTCAACCGCCGTGGGCTGGCCAGGGGGAACATCCCCCCGGTGGCCCCGGTTGGGCCGTAGTAGCCCACCAGGTCGAGCACCACCCGAGTGGTGCCCGCGGAGTTGTACAGCGATACCTGACCGGCCGAGCCGACCGCCACCGTCGCCCCGTTTGCGATGGTCTGCGTCGCCGCGAAGTTGAGGGTGGACGCGCTCGGCCGGGCTTCACCCACCGGCCACAGCGTGAGGTAGCCGGCCGCGCTGGGCCGCGCGGCCGCCACGTTGAGAACCACGGCGGTCGCGTCGCTGGGCACCCCTTGGGTGGTCACCGCCACCACCTTGGTGGTCGCCGGCCCCATGGTGGTGTTGAGCAGCCGCACCGGCGTGGCCAGCCCGGCATAGAGGTTGCCGGTCGTGGAGGCGGGCACCGCGACGGGGCCCATTGCGAGGCGGCCCCAACCGAACCGGTTGTCGAACCCGGGTGAGCCGGCGTCGACGGCCAGACGCTGGAGGCGGTCCTGCAGTTCGATCGGATCGAGGGTGGGGTTGGCTTCGGCCAGCAGCGCGGCTGCCCCGGCCACATGCGGGGCCGATGCAGAGGTGCCGAAGAACCCACCACCGTTGGGGCTGGACACGGCGCCGCAGTTGGGGGCGGTGCCGTAGGTGACCGTTGCTGTGCCGTCGGGACCGGACAGATCGGGCTTGGGTCGCCGGTCGATGGTGGGGCCCTGCGAGCTGTACGACTCGAAGGGATGCGTGAACGGCGCGGTCCCGCAGTAGGCGCCGACCGCCAGGGCGGCCGGGGAGGACGCCGGGCTGGGGAGGCTGCCGGCGGCGGTGACCGGATCGACCGCCACCAGGGAACCGTCGAGATAGAGGTCGAACCGGCGGTTGAAGTTGGCGCTACCGAAGGCGTTGCGGATCACCACCTCGAACTGCACCGGCGTACCCCCGCCCGGTGACGTCACGTCGACGAACTCCGCCGGCACCTGCGTGGCGCCCCCGCTCTGGAAGGTGGTGGAGGCGGCATAGAACACCGCGGTCCCGTTGACGATCTTGTAGATCTCCAGGTCGAAGTCGTCTTTGGCGGGATACCAGTTGTCCCACGTGAGCGTCACGGTGCCCGAGCCCTGGGCCGAGAACCGGTACTTGCCCACGGGGGTGCCGGGAACCTCCACCAGGCCGGCGCCGTTCTGGTGGAAGGGCACGAAGCCGTAGTGGGCGGTGCCGTAGTTGCCGGCAGATGCCACGGTGAGCACGCCCTGCTGACGCATGGCGGCAACCGCGCCCGCCATCGTGGCCGGCCCGCCCGAGCCGTCCAGACGGGTGCTGCCGATGACCCCGATCGACGCGTTCAGGATCTTGATCCCCTGGGTGGCGACGTAGTTGGCCACCCCGGCCATCTCCGACTCGTACCTCACGCACAGCAGGTAGATCGACGCGCCGGGCGCCATGTCGTAGACGGTCTCGGCCACCGCGGTGCCGTGGTCGGTGCTGTTGAGCGAGCAGTTGGGCGAGACGTAGGGCGCGGCGGCCACGGTCAGTTCGTTGGAGGGCAGGCTCTGGTAACCGGCGAACCCGGTGTCGAGGATGCCGATCTTGACGCCGGTCCCGCGGTGGGGCACCGGCACGGCGGACTGCCACACGTCGGCACCCGAGTCGTGCACGCCCTCGGACGTCACGTTGGGTCGCACCTCCCGGGGAGCACGCACGGCCAGGATCCCCGGCGTGGCGGCCACGGCCCGGAGGCGGGCGGTCGGGACCCGCGCCTGCACCGTCGAGCCGGCAACTTCCTCGATCACGCCGCCGGCGCCCGCCACCGCGGCCATGGCGGTGGCGGCCGTGTCGCCGTCGACCAGCGCAACCACATTCGACGCCTTCGCCCCCGAGCCCAGCGGCTGTGCCGAGCCGGGGTCGCCGGCGGTCGGCGGCCCGGCGGCACGCAGCATCTCGCTGTCGAGCACACGGTCCTTCGGCACTCCCGCGGCGGTGACCACCGCGGAGGGCAGGCGTGGTGGCATCGGCGCCCGAGTGATCGTGGCGCTCGCCGGCAACACCGGCATCAGGCTGCACCACAGAAGGATTGCCGCGGCTCCGCGGGCCCGTTGCCTGGTCATCGTCAAACCCTTCCTGTCGCCGCGCGGGCCGCATGGGGACCGCCCGAGCGTACCGATCCTCGTCCTTCGGCCTTGACTCGGCCGCCAACGCCCGTGAAACTACACCAGATGTCATCTGATGCAGTTTCCTGTGTTGTCGATGTTCCCGAATCGCTGCTGCTGCGGGCCTGGCGAGACGAGCTCGTCGAACGCCACGGCGTCGACCCCCGATCCGACTATGTCGAGCAGTTCTGGCTCCCCCTCCTCGGACCCACTTCCATCCTGCTACTACGCCGGCTGGCCTCAGAGCTCGAACGTTCGACAACCGACGCGTGCGAGCTCGCCTTGGAGCCCACCGCCCGGGCCCTGGGCATCGGCACCCGGGGCGGACGCAACTCCCCCCTGGTCCGCACCCTCACCCGCTGCTCGCAGTTCCGTCTGCTCGACCTGCGCCGCGAGGTGGGCGAGGTGCTGGCCCGTACCCGGCTACCCACCCTGACCAGGGCCCAGGGGGCGCGGCTCCCCGAGCCGCTCCGTGAGGAGCACGACGCCTATCTGGCGCACCGGGAAGGCAGCCGGGCGCTGGCCGAACTGCGCGACCGGGCCCAGAAGATGGCCCTCACGCTGCTGCAGATGGGTGAGGACCCGGTGGCCGCCGAACGGCACCTTCACCATCTGCGCTTCCATCCCGCCATGGCCCGCGCCGCCATCTGCTGGGCGGTCGAGCGCCACGCCGCTCAGGCCGCCGCCGCGGTGCTCTCCGCGCCCGATGCCTGAGGCACGGATCTGGATCCCCTCGGTGCTCGATCACAAGGCAAATACGGGCTATGCCTTGTACCCTGGCGTCATGTCGAGCGTGGGCGACCTGAAGATCTCCTCACGGGGACAAATGAGCCTTCCTGCCAACGCCCGTCACCGATGGGGTTTGGACGAGGGGGGAACGGTGGGGTACCTCGACATCGGTGAGGCGATCGTCATCGTCCCCGGCGGTGTGGAGCAACTCCGGTCGGCGTTGCTCGGCGCCGTGTCGGACCCCGACTGGGAGGCGGCGCGAGCCGGGTTCGGGGATGCGGACCTCGCCAACGAATGATCCAACTGATCGACGATCAGCTCCTCGGCGCAATTCTCCGGGGTCACTCCCCGCCAAGGCCGAACGTCGAGATCTACACCACCGGCTATTGGTACACGCGACTGTGCCAAGCGGTCCTGGGAGCATCCGAGCGGGCCGGCGTTCTGTCGACACCTTTCGGGGCGCTGCCCGAGGGCCCACGCAGTCGAGCCGTCCGAGGCTTGCTCGAGCTCCCCGGAAACATTGGCCTGTTGAGCCTGCGGGAGCTCGGCCCACTCATCGGCCAGCTTCGACAACAACACGATCTCAACATCCTCAGCATGGAGGCGCTCGCGGCGGCGACCCGGCTCGAAGCCGACGTGTTCCTCGCCGCGCCGTCACCACGACTGGAAGCCGCACTCCGAATCCAGGGCAGAGCAGTGACGGTCTGGCCATGATCTGCACGGCGATACAACCGCGAACGGCATCGAGGTGACTCCCCTAACGCCACGCCCTCAGGGCGGCCAGCAGCGTGCGCACGCCGAAGCCGGTGCCGCCCGCCGGTTGGCCGGCATCCTCGCTGTCGGTGAAGGCGGGGCCGGCGATGTCGAGATGGGCCCACGGGGTGCCCTCGGCCACGAATTCCCGCAGGAACAGCGCCGCCATGATGGCCCCGCCGTTGCGATGGGCGGCCACGTTGCGCAGGTCGGCCACCTTCGAGTCGATGTCACGCCGGTAGGTCTCCACCAAGGGGAGTCGCCACATCGGTTCGCCGGCTGCGGCCGCCGCCGTCGAGAGGCGTTCGGCCAAGGCGTCGTCGCTGGCGAACAGGGCTGCCACCTTGGTGCCCAACGCAACCACCTGCGCCCCCGTGAGCGTGGCCAGGTCGATGATGGCGGCCGGGGCTTCGGCACTGGCTGCCAGCAGGGCGTCGGCCAGCACCAGACGGCCCTCGGCGTCGGTGTTGAGCACCTCCACGGTGCGACCGTTGGCATACCGGATGATGTCGCCCACGCGTTGCGCGTCGCCGCCGGTCATGTTGTCGGTGAGGGGGAGGAACCCCCGTACCCGCACCTTTACGCCGAGATCGGCGCACGCGCTCATCGCCGCCACCACAGCCGCCGCCCCGCCCATGTCGGACTTCATGGAGATCATGCCGTCGGCCGGTTTGATCGACAGGCCGCCCGAATCGAAGGTGATGCCCTTGCCCACCAGCGCCACGGTGCGGCGAGCGCCGGGCGGGTCATAGGTCAACTCCACGAACCGGGCGGGCTCCTTGGAGCCCTGATTCACCGCCAGCAGGCCCGCATGCCCGGCGGCGCGGATCGCCTTGGGGTCGAGCACCTCGGCGGTCAACCCCGTCTGCTTGGCCAGCGCCGCGATGCGCGAGGCGAACACGGTGGCGGTGAGCGCTCCGCCGGGTTCGTTCACCAGGTCACGGGCCAGGTTCACGGCCTCGCCGATGCGCTGACCGGCGCTCACATCGGCCCGCACGCGGGCGGCGCCGCTGCCCACCAACTCGACGTGCGTCAGCGCCCGTTCCCCTCCGGTCCGGTAGACCCCGAAGCGGTACGAGCCCGCCAGGAGGCCCTCGGCCTCGGCCTGGGCGAAATCGGGGTGGAGGGGCACCGCCATGCGGCGCACTCGGCCGCCGGCCCGGGCCACTGCCGCCGACGCCCTGCGGATGACGTCGGCGTCGACGCCGGCGGCATGGCCGACGCCCACGTACAACGTGCCGCCGTCGAACACGGTCTCGGCCACCTTGCCTTCGAAACCGGCGACGCGTAGGTGGGCCGGTACCTGCTCACCGGCGGCGACCTCCTCCACGGTGGCCGGCACCACGTGCAGTTCGACGTCGGGGCCGGCCTCCTTCACGATCTCGACCTCCAACGACGGCGATGAGGCGGCCATCAGCGGACCTCCCGGGTACGCAGGCTCTCGCCTTCCTGCCAGCGGGCCAGGGTCCACAGCAGATCCGAGAGACGGTTGAGATAAGGCACGGTGTGGCCGTCGGGCGCTGCGGCCAGCGAGGACCGCTCGGCGCGGCGGACCACCGTGCGGGCGACGTCCAGCAGGGCGCTGAGCCGGTTCTGGCCGGGGACCACGAATTCCTCGGGCAACTCGAAGCGGAAGGAGACGTCGTCAATGTGGCCCTCCAGGGCCAGGACCATCTCGGCGGTGACCGAGGATCGGCCCGGCTCGAGCTTGGCGCGGTTCGAGGGCTCGGTGGCCAGTTCCGACATCAGCACCCACAGATCCCGTTCCAGCTGGATCAACAACTCGCCGAGTTCGCTGTCCGGCCCGGCTTCGGCCCGGGCCAGGCCGAGGAAGGCCTGGGCCTCGTCGACCTCGCCGTAGGCGGCGGGCAATGGGTCGTCCTTGCGCACGCGGCCCCCGTAGAGCAGCCCGGTCGTGCCATCGTCGCCTTTGCGCGTGTAGACCTTCACCTCCAGGACACTAGAAGAGGGAGTTCGACTGTGGAGCTGGCCATTGCTGGGCTCGTGTTGATGGGGATCTCCGGCCTCGGCGGAACGGGGCTGTACGTCCTCGCCCGAATGACCACCAAGGACCGGGAGAGGACCATCGACACCACCTCGCTGGTCCTGCACTCGAGCTTCGCCGTGGTCGCCGTGGCGGTCTGGTTCGTCTACGCCGCCGGTGCCAGCGAGTTCGGTGGAGCCCGCGCCCTCGTCCCGGTCCTCCTGGCCGTGGTATTGCTGGCCGGGCTGGCCATGCTGCGAACGGTGCTCACCGCCCGGCGCAACGACCCCGACGGCGAGCGGATCGCCGAGGCTGCCATCAACCCGCTGCACATCGTCGGGCACGTGCTGGTGGGCGTGGCGGCCATCGCCGTGGTGCTCATCGCCGCCATCCGCGGCTGAGCCCCGACCCCGGCGCGGCCGGGCCGGGTCCTTCAATCGCCTTGGGGAGTCGCCCGTCACGCTCGGTAGCCTTGCCGGATGCCCTCCTCGCGCTATCTCGACCTCCTCGCCCAGAAGGTGGTGGTCTTCGACGGCGCAACGGGCACATGGCTACAGACCCAGAACCTCACCGCTGACGACTTCGGGGGCCCGAACCTCGAGGGTTGCAACGAGTACCTCGGAATCACCCGCCCCGACGTCGTGGCCGCGTTGCACGAGGCCTACTTCGCGGCTGGCGCTGACATCGTGGAGACCAACACCTTCGGCGCCTTCGCCATCCCCTTGGGCGAATACGGCATGGCCGAGCGGGGCGAGGAGATCTCCCGGGTCAACGCCCAGATCGCCCGCGACGTCGCCGACCGCTACGGCCGCCTGGTGGCGGGCTCGATCGGCCCCGGCACCAAGTTCGCCAGCCTCGGCCAGATCCGCTTCGCCGAGTTGCGCGACGCCTATCAGGCGCAGTGCCGAGGCCTGCTCGACGGTGGCGTCGACCTGTTCCTGATCGAGACCCAGTTCGATCTCCTTCGCCCCACGGCGGCCATGATCGGCGCCCGCCGGGCCATGGCCGCGGCGGGCCGCGAGGTGCCCATCCAAGTGCAGGTCACCATCGAACTGACGGGCCGGATGCTGCCCGGCACCGAGATCGGCGCCGCACTGGCCGGCCTCGACGCCCTGCGCCCCGATGTGATCGGCCTCAACTGCGCCACTGGACCGGTGGAGATGGCCGAACCGCTGCGCTACCTGTGCCAGCACAGCCGCAAGCCCGTGTCGGCGCTGCCCAACGCGGGGCTCCCCCAGGTCGTCGACGGCCAGATGCACTACGACCTCACCGCCGAAGCCTTCGTGGATCACCAGGAACGTTTCGTGCGCGAACTGGGCGTGCAGGTGGTAGGTGGGTGCTGCGGCACCACCCCTGAGTTCATCGAGAAGCTGGTGGCCCGAGTCGGCCACCTGGAGCCGGTGCAACGCAACGTCGAGTTCGAGGCCGGCTGCGCGTCGATCTACAGCTTCACCCCGTTCAACCAGGACATCACCTACCTCACCATCGGCGAGCGCACGAATGCCAACGGCTCCCGCAAGTTCCGCGACGCCATGCTGGAGGGCGACTGGGACACCTGCGTGGCCATGGCCCGCGAACAGGAGAAAGAAGGCGCCCACGTGCTCGACGTGTGCGTCGACTACGTGGGCCGCGACGGCGCGGTCGACATGGACGAGCTGGCATCGCGGTTCTGTACCCAGGCCACGGTGCCGCTCGTGCTCGACTCCACCGAGCCCAAGGTCCTCGAGGCTGGCCTGCAGTGGCTGGGCGGTAAGGCAATCCTGAACTCGGCGAACCTCGAGGACGGGGAG
>JANMIX010000088.1:0-2362 GCA_031376015.1 Acidimicrobiia bacterium
CGACGACCTCATTGGGGACCAGGGCGCGGCTGGGCTGGTGGCCGACCAGGCCGTTGCAGGTTCCCGGGATACGGATCGAACCGCCGCCGTCGCTGCCATGGGCCAGTGGGGCCAGGCCGGCGGCGACGGCCGCACCTGCGCCTCCGGAGGACCCGCCCGGCGTGTGAGCGGGGTTCCACGGGTTGTGGGTGGTGCCGTGCGCCTCGCTCTCGGTGAAGCTGATGGTGCCGAACTCGGGGCTGTTGGTCATGCCCGAGAGCACGAAGCCAGCCGACTCGAGGCGCTCCACGATGGGGTCACTGCACTCCCGCGGCGCCCTCGACGCACCCCGGGACCCGTAGGTGCAGGGCCACCCCTTCACCGGGTTGAGGTTCTTGATGGGCAGCGGCACCCCCAGGAACGGGGGCAGGTCTGAGGGCTCACGGGCGGCGGCCACCATGGCGTCGGCTCGCTCGGCCGCTGCCAGCGTGTCCTCGGGGGCCAGGTGGGAGAAGGCGTTGAGGGCGGCTCCGGCGCCTTGCGCCCGCTCGAGGTAGAACGTGGCCACCTCGGTGGCGCTCACCTCACGGTGGCGGATGGCGTGGGCCCATTGCAGCGCGGTTGTGGCGGCGTCCAGTGTCACGGGCCGAACGCTAGGCGGGCTGGAGCGGCGCGTGCCGCGACCGGTAGCGTTGCCCGTTCGCAACCGATCCAGCGCTCCGGCGCGATCACAGAAGTAGGAGCATCTCCGATGGCTGAGATCACCTTGGCGGCCACCACCGGCCGCAAGACAGGCTCACGTTCCAGCAACCGCCTCCGGGCCGAGGGCCGCGTGCCGGCCACCGTCTACGGGTTGAGTGCCGACCCCGTCACCATCTCGGTCGACTGGCGTGAGCTGCGCCACTGCCTGATCACCCCGGCCGGTCTCAACGCCCTCATCGACCTTTCGATCGACGGCTCGACCACCGAATTGGTCATCGTCAAGACGCTCCAGCGCCACCCGGTGCGCCGCAACGTGATGCACGCCGACTTCCTGCGAGTCAGCCGCGACACGGCCATCACCGTGGACGTGCCCCTGCACCTCGAGGGCGAGACCCAGCACCTCATCGAGCAGCTCATCACCGCGCTGTCGATCACCGCCAAGCCCGCAGCGATCCCCGATTCGCTGAGCATCGACGTCTCCAAGCTCCGTCCGGGCGACGTGATCCGTGTGTCCGACGTGGACCTGCCGGCTGACGTGGAGACCCACCTCGATCCCGAGGAGGCCGTCCTGGCCGTGCGCTCGGCCGACGAGCTCATGGCCGAGGAGCCCGCCGAGGGCGAGGGTGAAGCTGCCGAGGGCGAGGAGGCCGGCGCCGAGGACGGCGAGGGTGCCGAGGCCGGCGGCGAGGACGAGGAGTAGCGGCCGCTGCCAGTCGAGTTGTTGGTGGTGGGTCTGGGGAACCCCGGATCCACCTACGAGCGCTCCCGCCACAACTGCGGCGCGGAGACCGTCGCGCTCCTGGCTCGTCGCCACGGCGGCGGGCTGCGCCGTGACAAGGCCAAGGCGCTCGTCGAGGAGGTCACCGTGGGAGGCCGGCGCATGCTGCTGGCCTTCCCGCAGACCTACTACAACGAGTCCGGCCAAGCCGTCAGCGCTCTCATGCGCCGTACCGGCCTGGAACCCGACCGCCTGCTGGTCGTGCACGACGAGCTCGACCTGGAGCCCGGCACCCTCAAGGTGAAGTTCGGCGGCGGACTGGCCGGCAACAACGGGCTGCGGTCGATCAAGGCCCACCTCCACACCGATGAGTTCGGCCGCATCCGCATCGGGGTGGGCAAACCGCCGGGCCGCGAGGACGGCGTGGACCATGTGCTGCGCAAGCCGGCCATGGCGGAGCGCACCGCCCTCGACGTGACGATCGAAGAGGCGGCCGACGCGGTGGAGATGGTGCTCGAAGCCGGTATCGAAGCAGCGATGACCCGCTACAACCAACGCCGCGAACCGCAGCTCTGATGGCCCTGACGGACCTGCTGGCGCTGGTGCGCGACGAGCCCAGCCTGCTGGGCGTGCGCGGACGATCCAGTGCGGTGCTGGCCGTGCCGGCCCCGGCGCAACCCTTCGTGCTCGCCGGCCTGGTGGCCACCACCCAACGCAAGCCGTACCTGCTGGCCACCCCCACCGGCGCCGACGCCGAGCGCCTGTCGCACGATCTGGCCGCCTTCCTCGGTCCCGAGCGGGTCGAGTTCTTCCCGGCATGGGAGACCCTGCCCTTCGAGCGGGTCAGCCCCGGGGTGGAGACGATGGGCCGGCGTCTACGGGTCTTGCACCGCCTCTCGCACCCCGACTCGACGCCGCCCCTCGACGTGGTGGTGGCCCCCATCCGTTCACTGCTCCAACGCC
>JANMIX010000110.1:0-2389 GCA_031376015.1 Acidimicrobiia bacterium
CGATGGCCCCACCGGTGTGGCGGTCGACACCTCCGGCAACCTTCTGATCGCGGACCGAGGCAACCACCGGGTGCGCAAGGTGACCGGTACGACCATGTCGACGGTTGCCGGCACCGGGGTGTCGGGCTTTGCCGGCGACAACGGCCAGGCCACCGCCGCGCTTGTGGCACTGCCCTCGGCGGTGGCCGCCGATCCCTCGGGTCGGTTCTTCGTGGCCGACACCGGCAACGACCGGGTACGCGTGGTGGGTTCGGTCTCGGCCACTGCCACCAGCCTCGGTCGCTCACCCAACCCGGCCGGTCTGCACGCGAACGTGACGCTCACCGCCACCGTCACCAACACTTCCGGCGGCGCCACACCGACGGGCTCGGTCACCTTCTTCGACGCCGGGCTGGTGCTCGGCCACGGCACGCTCAACGGTGGCGGCGTGGCCGTCCTGGTGACCGCCGCCCTCAACGGTGGGGTGCACTCCCTCGGCGCCGCCTACGGAGGGGACACCGGCTTCACTCCCTCGACGGCCACCCCGGTGAGCGAGAAGGTGCTCGGCGCCACCTACACGGGCCTCACCCCCGATCGGGTACTTGACACCCGCACTGGGGTGGGTGCTCCGCAGGCACCCCTCGGTGCCGGTGGTGTGCTCGACCTCGTCGTGACCGGCGGGCACGGCGTGCCGGCCAGCGGCGTCGCCGCCGTGGTCCTCAACGTGACCGTCACCGGCGCCTCGGCGCCGTCGTTCCTCACCATCTGGCCCAAGGGCCAAGGCCGGCCGCAGGCCTCGAACCTCAACTTCGTGGCGGGACAGACCGTTCCCAACCTGACCACGGTGGCGGTGGGTGCCGGTGGCACGGTGTCGATCTACAACTCGTCGGGCTCGACCCAGGTCCTGGCCGACGTGCAGGGCTTCTACTCCGACTCCACGCTGGCCGCCGGGGCCAGCTTCGTGGGCCTCACACCGGTGCGAGCGCTCGACACGCGGACCGGGGTGGGCACCCCCCGCGCCCCGATCGGCCCGCAGGGCCAGATCGCGGTGACGATGGCGGGGGTCAACGGGGTGCCCGGTGGGGCGGTGGCGGTGGTGCTCAACACCACGGTCGCGAGACCAACCGCCGCGTCCTTCCTGACGGTGTGGCCCACCGGACAGCCCCGTCCGCAGGCCTCGAACCTCAACTACGTCGCCGGCAAAACGGTGCCGAACCTCACCATCGCCACGGTCGGCGCAAGCGGTCAGGTCAGCTTCTACAACAGCGGTGGCACGACCGAGGTCATCGCCGACCTGCAGGGCTACTTCATCGCCGGTGGTGCGGGCGCGACCTACGTGCCGCTCAGCCCTTCGCGCGTGCTCGACACTCGCACCGGTGTGGGCGCACCGGCGGCCCGTGTCGGGTCGGGAGGTTCGATCGCGGTGACCATGACCGGCGTCGCCGGGGTACCCGCCTCCGGCGCCACCGCCGTGGTGCTCAACGTGACGGTCACCGGGCCGACCGCACCGGCGTTCCTGACGGTATGGCCCACTGGCCAGACGCGGCCTCAGGCCTCGAACCTCAACTACGTCGGCGGCAATACCGTTCCGAACCTCGATATCGCCACGTTGGGCGCTTCGGGGATGGTGAGCTTCTACAACTCGGCCGGCACGACGCAGGTGATCGCCGACGTCGCAGGCTGGTTCGAGACCTGATGCACGACGCTTGCTGCATCTGATCGTTCGTACCAACGATGCTTGCAACCGCGCGACATCGGGTGTTTGATGGCGCCCGATCGGTCCGGTCGGGCAGGACGATGAGGGAAGGGCACCGTGGGCAACGTTGACGGCAAGGCGACCGCGATCACGGTGCTGACACCGGTGAAGCCCGGTCACACACTGATCCTGCGCGGCGTGTTCTTCGCCGGTGAGCACATCCACATGTTGATGACGCGGCTCGTGCAGTTGTCCTTCATCCATTACGCCCGATGGACGATCGTGCGGGATCTGGCATGGAACGGCGAACCGCAGCCGAAGGAAGACCTGCGCTACGACTACCTCCTTTTCGAGAGCAACTTCAACGGCACCTGGGACGAGTACATCGATGCCTTCGCCGAGGTGGTGCCCGCTCGGATGCGGGCCATCTGGAGTTCGTCCTACGGCTTTCCCGGGCCGAAGCCGGTGGGTCCGTTCAAGGATTACATCCGCAAGAACGACCTCGACGTGGAGCACTACTACTCGGCCTACCCGGAGGCCACCACCACCGAGGTGCTCTCGGCTCTGAAGGTGACCGCGGCGCTCGATGCCTTCCTGGCCATGGCGGACGGCGACGATTTCGGCGCCCGTTTCGACGCGTTGCTGACCGAGCTCCAGAACGACCTGTGATGGGCGGCGTGCGAACAAGGAGGAGCGGCACCGATGGCTGACAAG
>JANMIX010000263.1:0-4814 GCA_031376015.1 Acidimicrobiia bacterium
GGCCCGATAAGCCGCCCCCCTTCTGCGTTCACTTGACGGTCAGGGTGGCCTGCATGCCGGCCGCACGGTGTCCGGCGATGTCGCAGTAGATCGTGTAGCTCCCCGCCGGCAGCGTCACCGAACCCTTCGCCGTCGAGCCGATGGACAGCTTGGCGAATTCGGGGTGGTTCTCGATGAGGAGGGTGTGGGGGAGTGATCCGTCGTTCTTGTAGGTGATCGAGATGTCGCCGGCCAGCGCTGTGTACGCCGGCTTGTCGAACCGCAACGTGGTCTCGGCCAGCACCGTGAGGTCGCGGCCGGCCCCGGCACTGCTGCTCGACGAAGGAGTGGCGGAATCTCCGCCCCCGCAACCGGCGAGTGCGCCGAGCAGGGCGACGGTGAGGAAACCGGCGGAGCCGGCGAGGATCGATCGGTGCGCCATGGGTCCGCAACGTAACGTCGCGACGGCCTTCGGGGCTAACCTGCACCGTTGCCGGGACTGGTCTCGGGATTTCGAAAAGGGGGGTTGGTGTCGTCGCAACTCGTTCGCCTTCTTGACGCCGGGTACCTGGGCGACATCGAGCGCCGCTCGATGGAGCAGATCCGCTCCATGCGGGCCGAATGCCAGCGCGTCGAGACGGGGCTGTCCTACCTGCGGCGGCTGGTGCAGGGGCGCTTGGACATCGTCGGCGTCGAGTTGTCCCGCCGCGCCGAGGGGTCCAGCGCCGACCTGGCCGAGTTGGTGGCCCGTCTCCCCGAGATCCTCTCCGAAGGGTCCCGCCCGGCGACGATGGGACGCATGCTCGACGCCAATGACGCCGGTGAGATCGACTCCGAACTCGAGGATGAACTGGCGGACATCACCACCGGTCACGACGTGGAGTCGCTGCAGGGGTGCTCGCAGAGCGAACTGGAGGACCTGCGCACCGCGCTCGAGGAGTTCGAGCGGAAGGTGTCCGGCCACCGGCGAGCGCTGTTCGATCAGCTCGATGCCCTACAGGGGGAGATCACACGGCGCTACCGCACGGGTGAGGCGACCGTGGAATCCCTACTGAAATGAGCGCGTCCGGGCGGTCGGTGCTGGTTGTGGACGACGATGCCTCCATCCGGCGCGTGGTGCGTGCCGTGTTGGAAGCCGACGGTTTCGAGGTGGTGGAGGCGGCCGATGGCCCCGCCGCCCTCCTGCTGCTCGACGCCATCATGGGCCGCGGGCCCGACGTGGTCGTGCTCGACATCATGATGCCCGGCATCGATGGGATCGAGGTGTGCCGGCGCATCGATCATGAGCGGGCCAAGGTCGTGATGCTGTCGGCTCGCGACGACGCCGAGACCCGCGAGCAAGCCGACCGGGCCGGCGCCGACGCGTACCTCACCAAGCCGTTCTCGGCCATCGAGCTGCTCGACATCGTGGAGAAGCTGGCGCCGTGAGCGAGCCCACACCGCCGGTCTCGGCCCTCGAGCAGCAGCTCGAGCGGTTCGCCAGCGACGTGGGAGAGCTGTACCGCTCGCAGAAGGAGCGCTCCGAGGAGTTGGAACGGGCGCTGGTGCAGTTGCGCACCTCCTACCTCGAGACGGTCCGCTCGATGGCCTATGTGGTCGAGGCCAAGGATGCCTACACCGGCCAGCATCTGGAGCGTTGCCGGGTGTACGGAAATGCCCTGATGGACGCGATGGGCGTGGCCAGCGAATACCCCGACGCCGAATACGGGTTCCTGCTCCACGACGTGGGCAAGGTCGGCATCCCCGAGCGCATCCTGAACAAGCCCGGGCCGCTCAGCGCGGCGGAGTGGCGGGTCATGCGCACCCACCCCACCATCGGCTACCAGATCCTGCAGGGCATCCCGTTCATGCAGACGGCGTCCTCCATCGTGCGGTGCCACCATGAGACGTGGGACGGCACCGGCTACCCCGAGGGCCTCCGGAACGAGCAGATCCCGCTGCCGGCCCGGGCCTTCCAGGTGGTCGACGCCTACGACGCCATGACCACCGACCGGCCCTACCGGGCGTCGCTGGGGGTCGAGCGGGCGGGCGAGGAGATCGACAAGATGGGTGGCACGCAGTTCGATCCCGAGGTCTGTGCCGCGTTCCTGAGCATCATGGAGAGCCTGCCCCAGCGGGTCTGACCGGCGCCGCCGCCGGCCACGAAACGGCCGGTGTAACGGAAGGTGCTCGCGATTGTCACCCGCATGCTCGCGCCCGTCGCGTACCCTAGGGCCATGTCTGACGTCCGCGATGGTCTCGAAACCCGGTTGCACGACTTGGGAGAGTTCATCCGCGACCAGCGCCGCGTCGGGCATCTGTCCCTGCGGAAGCTCTCCGAGATGGCCGGGATCTCCAACCCCTACCTGAGCCAGATCGAGCGCGGTCTCCGCAAACCCTCGGCGGAGATCCTCCAGCAGATCGCCCGAGCCCTGGAGATCTCCTCCGAGACGCTCTATGTGCGGGCGGGCATCTTGGACGAGCGCACCGGCGAATCGGACCTCGCCGGGGAGATCAGCCGTGATCCCTTCATCTCGGAGGATCAGAAAAAAACCCTGGTCCGGATCTATGAGTCCTTCCGCCACGAGAACGGAAACCTCACAAATTCGCCCGTAGGGGAACAGCCGGCCGACCGCTAGCGTTGGGCGCCGTCGTGCGCACGCTGGCAGTTCTCTCGCTTCACACCTCGCCCTTGGTGCAGCCTGGCGCGGGCGACAGCGGGGGCATGAACGTGTACGTGCGCGAACTCGTGTCCTCCCTGGCTCAGGCCGGCGTGGAGTGCAGCGTGTACACGAGGCGGTGGGACGAGGGACTTCCCGAGGTTGTGGAGGTGGAGCCCGGGTTCCGGCTGGTGCACGTGCCGGCAGGGCCGATCGACCTGCCCAAGTCCGAACTGCCTGGTGTCGTAGAGGAGTTCGCCGCAGGCGTGCTGTCCGATGTGCGTTCCCTCGGCAGCGTCGATGCCATCCACGCCAACTACTGGCTCTCGGCGGTCGCCGGTCATGGCCTCAAGCACCAACTGGGCATCCCCCTCATCTCCACCTTCCACACGCTGGCCCGGGTGAAGGCCGAATCGGGCGACGCCGAGCCGGAGCGTCGCAGCCGGGCCGAGGCAGAGGTCATCGCCTGTTCCGATGCCATCACCGCCAGCTGCGAGGCCGAGGCCGAGCAGCTCCAACGCCTGTACGGCGCCCGCCGCGACCGCATCGAGATCGTGCCCCCCGGGGTCGTGCACGCCTTCTTCAGCCCCGGCGATCGGACGGGGGCCCGGCGGGCCCTGGGCCTCGACCCGACACGACCGGTCGTGTTGTTCGTGGGCCGGATTCAACCGCTCAAGGGGCTCGAGGTCGCCATCGGCGCCCTCGGCCATCTGCGGCATCCCGACGCCCAGCTTGTGGTGGTGGGCGGCCCGAGCGGCCCTGACGGGCCTACCGAGGCGGCCAAGGCCGAACGTGTCGCCGAGGAGTACGGCGTCGTCGATCGCATCACCTGGCAGCCGCCCCAACCGCACCACCTGCTCTCGACCTGGTACCGGGCGGCCGATGTCGTCCTGGTCCCCAGCCGCTCGGAATCCTTCGGGCTCGTCGCACTCGAGGCGGCGGCCTGTGGAACTCCCGTGGTGGCATCGGCGGTCGGCGGCCTCACGACACTGGTGGACCACGGCAGAACCGGCTACCTCGTCGAGGGACGCGATCCCGCTGCCTTCGCCCATTGTGTCGACCAGTTGCTCGACAATCCCGCCCTGGGTGCCGCCATGGGCGCCGCGGCTGCCGAGCGGGCGCGTAACTTCACCTGGTCGACCACCGCCGCTCGCCTCCGCCGTCTCTACAGCGACCTCACTGCGCGCTCCCTGGTCGAGTGCAGCTGAGCGCAGCGAGGCCGTTGGCAGCCGGAGCGACCGCCCGATGAGTGGCCCCTTCGGCGAGGCGGAACTCGACGAGCTCGCCGCCGCCATCGACGCGTGGGCCCAGTTACAACTGGCCGAGAACCCTGTCGTGGCCGCAGTCGAGCGCGACCCGCACGAGCGGCGTTGGTGGATCAGGGTGAAGGGTGAGGAGAAGGACGTCTTCACCATCTGGTTCGCACTGGCCCAGCGCACGCTGTCCTTTGAAACCTACGTGATGCCGGCGCCGGAGGAGAACAGCGCGGCGTTCTACGAACACCTGCTGCGGCGCAATCGGCGGTTCTACGGCGCCGCCTTCTGCATCGGTGACGAAGAGGCCATCTTCCTGGCCGGCCAGCTCCCCAACGAACTGATCACCGACGACGAACTCGACCGGATCCTGGGCTCGCTGTACGCGTGGACCGAGCAGTGTTTCCGCCCCGCCCTTCGGATCGGGTTCGCGTCCCGAATGAAGTCTCAATAGTTTTCATTGCATTTACGTCAATCTGAGGGCTAGGTTGTCGAATGAGCCCGACGGCGCCAAGGGTCCAACGGGGAAGGGATCCAGCGCCGCCGGGCTCCACCGTCCCGGCTAGGTTGCCGCCGTGTTCGATCTGGTGATCGTGGGTGGCGGCCGGATGGGTGAAGCGCTGCTGGGCGGCCTGTTGGATGCCGGCTGGTCTGGGCGCGGTCCCGCCGGCATCGCCGTGGTCGAGAAGGTGGCGGGCCGCCGTGACGAACTGGCGGCACGGTTCGACGGTGTCCGGGTGACTGACACGATTCCGCAGGCTGCCGGCGCCGTGGTCGCGGTGAAGCCCGGCGACGTGGCAGCGGCCTGTGCCTCGCTGCGGGCGGTGGGCGTGCATCGCGTCCTGTCCATTGCCGCCGGCGTGACGATCGCGTCGCTCCAGCACGCGCTCGGCGAGGGCATCGCCGTGGTACGGGCGATGCCCAATACGCCGGCGCTGATCGG
>JANMIX010000178.1:0-3736 GCA_031376015.1 Acidimicrobiia bacterium
CCAACTCGATGAGGTCGGCGCCTTCCTTGTACGGAGTGTCCGGTAGAGGTGTGTCACCGAAGCCCCGCGGGTCGACGCGCACCACCCGCTCGCGGGTCCAGCGCGACGCGCATCGGTCCCACACCCGCCGATCGCCCATACCCCCGTTGACCAGCAGGAGCGGGCGCCCGGATCCGGCCTGGTCCCAGGCCAGGGCGGCCTCGATGCTCGATCCGATCGGAGTCTTCGCCACGAGGCGCAGGAGCCACAGGGCGCCACAGGTCATGCCGGCCGCCAAGCCGAACACGGCGGCGTTGGCACCCCAGTTCGCCAGCAGGAACCAGGCGAGCCCCAGCGAGGCGATGGTCTCGATCATCCGCACGCGGAAGAGACTCTTGGTCGCCTTCCTCGCTACCAGCGAACTTTCGGCGACCAACCCGGCGGCGAAGGCAGCCGCGAAGGACCCCCACGCCAGAAGGGCCACGGAGGAGACATGGATCCCGCGCTGATTCACCAGCGATTCCAACGGCGCCCGGAACACCAGCGCCAGCGCCACGTAGGCGCCGACGCCCCCGACGACCACGACGGTGAGCAGCAGCTCGGACGGCACCCGGTGACGGTGCCGGAACGAGTGGGCGAAGAAGGAGACCATGAAGATTCCGACGCCCGACACCAGGGTAATGGCGGGTGCCATCAGCAGCCGGGCCGCCTCCAGGTTGCCCACCGCGGCCTGCGACACCAGGATCAGGACCATGACCCGCACCAGCAGCATGCTCAACGGTCGTAGGGAGATCTGAAACGCCCGGTAGGCGCTGAACCGCCAGATCTCGATGAACCCCGCCCGGGATGGTCGGCGAAACAACCGCTCGTCACGGGGCAACTGTGCGAGAGCGACGACGATCGCGGTGGCCGCGCCGATCGCGATCGAGCCCAGGAGAAGGTTCAGGGTGAACTCACCCAGAACAAGACGCAGCACCACCACCGCACCCAGTGACGCCGCGACGTAGGTACCGTCGTTGGCCACCAGTTGCCAGAACTCGAGACGGGCGGCGAGGACGCGGCGCCCCGATTCCTCGAGCAACCACAGCGACACGCACAGGAAGTAGAGCGCGGCGCCGCCCGCGCCGATGTCCACGAGGCTGGCAACGGTGATGGTGGCGACGGTCGCCGCGGTGAAGGTGGAGGCATACATCGCCGTCGTGAGCGCGCCCCGGAGCCGCGGGTCCTGACGGTCGAACACGGTGAAGGCGTCCCCGACGAAACCTGTGTGGAAAGCAGTGGCGACCAGGAGGCACGACAGGCAGATGGCGAATCCGCCGTAGCCATCCGCGCCCAGGACCCGGGCGGCGATCGCCTGGAGGATCAAGCTGCCTCCGGCATTGAGGAACTGCGTGACGATGGCCCCGCTGGCGCGCTTGCCCAGCGCCGATGCTCGGCGCCGTCGCATTCGCATGGCTGAGGGGGAGTCGGTCAGGACTTCGGGCGAGATCATGAGGAAGGAGAGGTCGGGAGCCGGGCGCTTCGAGCACCCGGATGGAGCAAGGCTAAGGGTGCCAGACCATGCCAGACGCGGGAGCATCTCATCGTCGGAGCCCCATCGCTACCAGACCGGGCCCGCAGGACTTTCCTCTCCGACGGGTCGGCACGCCAAGATTCGCTGGCTGGCATGTTCACCCGCGGCCGGCAGAAGCAGAGGTAGTGACTGTGGCCCCGCCCTTTCGGCTCGAATTCGTGATGTCCGCCGACCACGTCGACCGGCTTCCGCCGGTGCGCGCCGAGGTGGCAGTGGTGGGGCGTTCCAACGTGGGCAAGTCCTCGCTCATCAACGCATTGGGAAATCGCAAGGCGCTGGCGCATGTGTCCAAGACACCCGGCCGTACCCAATTGCTCAACTGCTTTGCCATCGGCAAAGGGGAGACGGCTCTGATCGACTGCCCTGGCTACGGCTATGCCGCCGCACCGGGCCGGGTCCGGGCCCAGTGGCGGCCGATGATCGAGCGCTACCTGCTGCAGCGTGCGCAACTCGCGATGATCATGGTGCTGGTCGACGGGGAGATCGGGCCGACCAAGCTCGACGTGCAGATGTTGGACTGGCTGCGGAGCAACGTTCGGCCCCACACCGTGGTGGCCACCAAGCACGACAAGGTGAAATCGTCCGCCCGTCTGGGCCGCCGTGCCGAACTCGCGAGCGGGTGCCAACTCGACCCGGACGACATCGTGTGGGTCAGCGCCGAGAAGGGAACCGGCATCGAGCACCTGCGCGACCTGGTGAGGCTCTGGTTGAGCTGAAGCGGCGCTCAACCCGGTTCGAGTAGGCCGGCGATGGCCTCCAGGGAGGGAGCGAACCAGAAGTTGCCGCTCAACGGGGTCGAGAAACCGAGCAAGGCATCGCGGATGCCGTCCTCGGCACCGACCATGCGTCGGAGCATCCGCTCGAAAGCTAGCCAGGCCACCCGTCGACGCAACTGCCCTCGCCGCTCCCACCTCGACGTGCGCACGGCGAGGGTTAGCCTGCGCGCCTCGCTCGGGGAGTCCGTAGGTTTGTCCACAATCGCCAGATTCGAACCGTGCTCGGGGCCGACGTGGCGCGATCCATTCGGCATGTACCGGGCACTGCGGGATCACGACCCGGTGCACCACGTGGCCGAGGGTGACTACTGGGTGCTGTTCTCGATCCTCCGGTCCACACCGAGTTCCGCCGGGTGGTAGCGGCGGGGTTCACCCCCCGCCGGGTGGAGGTGATCGAGCCCGACGTGCGTCGCTTCGTGGCCGAGCGGGTCGCACGGTTGCTCGCCGCCGGTGGTGGGGACGTCGTGGCCGAGTTGCTCAAGCCCCTGCCGAGCTATGTGGTCGCCCACTACCTGGGCGTGCCGGCCGAGGACCGGGTGCGCTTCGACGGCTGGACCGAGGGAATCGTCGCCGCCAATGCCCTGGGCGATCCGCTGCTGGCGGCCGACACGGTGGGCGAGCTGTTCGGGTACTTCCTCGACCTCATCGAGCGCCGTCGCGCCGATCCGGACGACGACGTCATCTCCGAGTTGGTGCAGGCCAGCGACACCGCCGGTGTGTCGGCACTGCAGATCCTGGGATTCGCCTTCACCATGGTCACCGGCGGCAACGACACCTCGACCGGTCTGCTCGGGGGCGGGCTCGAGCTCCTCACCGCCCATCCCGAACAACGAGACGCGCTCGCCACCGACCCGAGCCGCATTCCTGCGGCGGTGGAGGAATTGCTGCGCCTCACCGCCCCCGTGCAGGGACTGGCCCGCACCGCGACCGTCGACGTGGAGTTGCAGGGCGTGACCGTTCCCGCCGGCCGGAAGGTGTTGTTGCTCTACGCGTCAGCCGATCGAGACGAGCGCGAGTTCGGCCCGACCGCCGAGGACCTCGACATCGATCGCAACCCTCGCCAGATCGTCACCTTCGGCTACGGCGCGCACCATTGTCTCGGTGCGGCCGCGGCGCGGCTGATGGGGCGCGTGGCGTTGGAGGAGTTGTTGCGGGTCTGCCCCCAGTTCGCCGTCGATGCCGAGGCCGGCGCCTTCGCGCCGGGCCACTTCGTGCGTCGCTATGAAGCGTTGCCCTTCCACCCTGCCGGCGGCTGAGCAGCGAGCGGCTCGAACTGAAGCTCGTAGGGCGCCAGGAGTTCCGGTCGGGGGCGGTCACTCTGCGTTACCTGCCCGCTCGAGTCACGGCTTGAAGGTCTGCGTCTTGAAGGCGCCGATGGGAATCGAACCCAGGTACAGGGCTTTGCAGG
>JANMIX010000203.1:0-4024 GCA_031376015.1 Acidimicrobiia bacterium
GCGCGACCGCGCCGTCGGTTTCCTGGCAGCAATCGAACAGGCGGATGGCGGGCGCCGCGATCCATCGGGACTGCTGGTGATCGGCCAGCGTGATGGGGCGTTGGTAGAAGTAGGCCGCCGGATTGTTGGCCGCGAACTGCCGGAGTTGCACGATGGCGCGCCCGAAATCCTCGTTGGTCACGGAGTACTGGTGCATGTAGCGGGTGGCGCCGAGCGAGATCCAGGAGGCGGGGGTCAGTACCCCGAACGGCATGCTCCACTGCATGGCTGTGGAGCCCGAATGGGCGGAGGTGGGCCGGCTGGGCGGCGCCGCGGCCCCGAACCGGGCGCCCGAGCGCGCCTTGATAGCCCGGTACACCACGACCACGTCGGCGGCACCGCTGGCGACCGCCGCCGCGGCGTGGACCAGGACCCCCTGCGAGCCGGCACCGCCATAGGGCACCCGGCTCGACCAGGAGATCTCGTCGAAACCGACGGCTCGGGCCAACTCCGTCTCCTCGACGGGGTCGATTGTGTAGCTGACAAGACCATCGACGTCGGAAGGTTCGAGCCCCGCGTCGGCAATCGCCGCCATCACCGCCTCGCACGCCAGTTGCGTCTCGCTGCGGCCGGCGTTCTTGGAGAACTCCGTCTGACCGGCGCCCACGATGATGGTGGTGCCGCCCAGCCCCCTGCCGCTCACGGGGCTTCCTCCGGGCCGAACACGGGCACCGCCATGTCGTGCAGCGTGGGCTCGAAGCGCACGGAGACCGGCATGCCGATCGCCACTTGCTCGGGAGACACATCAACCAACGTCGACACGATCCTCACACCCTCGGTGGTCTCGACGATGACGGCGATGACCGGATAGTCGAAGGCGGGGTTCTGGGGATGATGGAGCACGCTGTAGCTGTAGACGGTGCCGCGCCCGGTGAGCTCCATCCAGTCGTGTTCGACCGAGTGGCAGGTGGGACACATGGGCCG
This sequence comes from Acidimicrobiia bacterium, assembly GCA_031376015.1. Lineage (GTDB taxonomy): Bacteria > Actinomycetota > Acidimicrobiia > Acidimicrobiales > JACDCH01 > JANMIX01. The sequence goes on from JANMIX010000203.1 coordinate 964, forward strand.
GGGTGGATGGTTCAGCCGGTCGCACCTCCGACAACGCTGCGCCACGAGACGACCCCCGCGGATGCCTTCCCAGAAGCCGGCGCTGTCCTCGGTCACGATCGGCGCCGGACGCCGCACCGCTGCGTCGCCGCTCACGGCTGGGTCACCGGTGCGTCGAGCACGGCTCGATCGGCCACGAGCGCGTCGATCTCCGCGGCGGTGTAGCCGCATTCGAGCAACAACTCTCGGGAGTGTTCGCCACACATGCTGGGACCTCGTTGCACGATCCCCGGCGTGTCGCTCAGCGTCACGAGCAGCCCCGGATCCTCGAAGCTGCCGACTGCATCCGCCCACGTCTGCGCGATCAGCGCGTCCGCTCGGGCCTCGGGATCGTCGAACAGCGTGCGGCAGAACTGCTCGTCGACCACCTCCGCCGGCACCTCCCCGGTATCGAGGAGCGCGAGCCAAGCGCCGGCGTCACGTTCGCGAAAGCGCGCCTCGAGAATCTCGGAAACCTTCGACGCGTCGTCGGCGTCGAGGCCGGCCTCATCGATGATGCGCAACACCTGGGCGCGCTGTTCCGGCGTGAAGGCGGCCACAAAGAGCCATGAACCCTCGGCGCAGGCATAGAGGCGGTACCACGGGCCGAGGCCGAACTGCCCGGCGTCGACGTGACCCCAGTCGCCCGGGCGCCCATCCTCGTGGACCCACGCATAGGAGGTGTGGAGGAGGCCGGCATTGACGATCGAGGTGCCGACTTCCTGGCCCTCCCCGGTGCGATCACGGTGATAGAGCGCGGCGGTGATGGCCACCGCGCTCAACATGGCATTGCCGGTGTCACCCATGTTCGAGCGGCTCCACATGGGCGGGTTGCCCGCATCGCACGCTCCGTCCTCCCATTCGCTCCCGACCAGCGCGGCGGCAGTCTGATCCGTCCCCGGGAGCATTGCGCGCTCTCCCTTCTCGTAGCCGCGCGAGTTGCAGTACACGAGGCGCGGGTTGCGCGCCGACAAGGTGGCGCAATCGAGCCCGAGGCGGGCCGCGGCGCCCGGCCGCCAGTTCGTGGTGACCACATCGGCGCCATCGATGAGCCGGTCGAGGGCGGCTCGTCCGGCGGGATGCTTGAGGTTGAGAGCGATGCTCCGCTTGCCGCGGTTCGTGCCCAGGCCCATGTGGGTCCCGGCCCAGTACGTGTCGTGCAGCGCATGGACCTTGATCACCTCGGCGCCCAGATCCGCCAGCACCCGGCCGGCGAAGGGACCGGCCACCCCGAGACCCAGATCGATGACTCGCACACCGGCGAGCGCATGGGGAAGCGAGCCCGTCAGCGCCCGCCCGTGCTCCGGTACGGGCTCATTCGCCTCACGCCGGGCTGCGGCGGTATCGGCCCCGGCGAGGGGACGGGGCCGCGTTGCCGGAGGCGGGGTTCGAGAGAACTCGACCAGAGGGCCGCAGTGGCGGATGGGGCCGATCTCGGGATCCTCCACCTGCACGACGCAGCCGTCGGCCAGGAAGTTCGCATCGTTCAGCGCCTCGGCCGGTGTACGGACCAGTGCCACGCCCATCTCCGCAGCGGCGCCGGCATCGACCCAGTCGCGAGCCGGGAACTTCTTGAAGGCCTCCGCCAACGATGGGTGCAGGAAGAGGCCGGTGAGCATCCCGTCGGCTTCCATCGAGATCCGATCGGGATCATCGCGGTAGGCACCGTCGAGGTCGACGTTCGCCATCTCGTCGCCAGCGGCCGTTTGCAGCACCCAGTTCGGCCGGATGGTCCAGTGGTGCACCCACCGGCCGTCGGCACACTCGTACAGACCTTCGACGGATCGTGAATCGATGGGCCACATCCAGTACAGCGGCGCGTCCGGATCCTCCACGCGTTGCCAGTTCAGGCAGACCGAGGCGAGGGCGCCGCGCAGCAGCGACGTTTCCACCCGCTGCCCACGACCGGTGTGCTCGCGGGCCCGCAGTGCCGCGGCGATACCGAGCGTGGCGAAGTGGGTCGCGCCGATGCTGGGCCAGGGCGAGCGCGGAAAGACCGGGCCCGGCCGGTCGGCACCGCGCACGATCCGGACCTCGGCCTCGAAGTCCTCGAGCGGGCCGGGGCGGCCGTTGATGAACTCCATGGCGGTACCGCGGCGGCCCTTCTGGTCGAACAACAGACCCGTCCGCGCCGCCACCAGTGCGTCATCGGCGACTCGATCGAGATGTGCGGGGTGCGTGCCGTAGCCGGTGATGGAACAGGTGATGACGCCCGGGTTGATGACGCTCAGGGTTGCGTGGTCCACGCCGCGCGACGAAGCATCGTCCTCGTTCCAGTTGTGCACGACGACATCGGCACGCTCGGCCAGCGCCACGGTCATGGCACGACCCTCGGTGGAGTCGAGATCGGCCGAGGCACGGCGCTTGCCGCGATTCCACACCCGATACCCGCTGGGCTCCGCCGATGCCTCCAGGCCGGGCGGCTCGATCCGGAGCACGTCCGCCCCCATGTCCGCCAGCATCATCGTCGTCATGGCGCCCGCCACGCCGGACGACAGGTCGACCACCCGCACCCCGTCGAACACCCCGCTCATCCGTACCCCCTCACGCCGTGCTCGTCGCTACATAGTAGATACTATAACGAACGGCCGCGCTGCATCGATGCGTGTCGCTTGTCGGCGACAGTGAGTCTGCGGGTGACTGCCCGAGGGCGGCCGGTTCAGGTGTTCGGCGCGGCGCTACCGAACGCGGGAAGCGTCACCGCCGGGCAGGCGGCAGGCGACAGCTCGTGCCAGCGGGCCTGGGCGTCGCAGGTCCGGCGCAGCAGATCAGTGGCATCTTCGGGGAGCAGCCAACCCTGCGCCACGGCGGTGACGGTGCGACCGGACATCTGCTGGTAGTACCCGGCGAAGGTGGGGTACAGCAGCTTGATCTGTGCGTCGCTGAACGGCACGGTGATGCCGCCCAGCGGGCACTGCGTCGAGCGGTACTGGGCGACGGGTACGTCGATGGGCGGCATGCGGATGCCGCCGAGGCTGTTGCCGGACGAGTCGGTGGCCTGCTTGCCGGTCAATGGATCCATCGTGAACCGGGGACCGTTGGC
>JANMIX010000213.1:0-4432 GCA_031376015.1 Acidimicrobiia bacterium
CACTACACGAGCCGCTGACCCGATTCCGCTCCCGGTTGACCCTGGGCGGCGTCGTGCACCGTGTGGTGTCCATCGCCAACGGGCCTGAGCACGTGGTCGAGGTGGGTGCCAATGCCTTCCGTGTCTCTCGCGACGACGGAGGCGCGGTGCGGGCACCGGCCGCCGCGGTGGTGGTGTCGGTGCTGGTGCAGCCCGGTGACCTGGTGGAGGCCGGCACCCGGCTGGTGGTGGTGGAGAGCATGAAGATGGAGGTCGCCATCACCGCGCCGGGCCCGGGCCGGGTCGGCGAGGTGCTGGTGAGCGCCAACATGCAGTTGGAGGCGGGAGCGCCGCTGGTGAAGCTCGAGGCGGTCGACCGCGGCGACGCCCCGCCCGCCGGTGGCCGTATCGATTTCGGTGCGATCCCCTTGCCGGCCCCCGAGAGCGCCGACCTGCGCTGCCAGGAGATCCTCGATGCGCTGGAGGCCTACGTCGCCGGGTACGACCTCACCGAGGAAGACGCGCTCTCCCTGCTGCGCACGTACACCGCCGACCGGGCGGTGCTGAATCCGGAGCGCTCCGGGCTGCTGGCGCGCGAGCTGCGGCTGCTCGACATCTTCGCCGATCTGTGTGCCCTCACCCGGAACCGCCGGGAAGGATCGCTCGATGGCGACACCGCTCGCAGCCCCCGGGAACATCTGCGCACCTACCTGCGCTCCCTGGATGCGGACCGCGAGGGCGTTCCGGACCGGTTCCGCGAGGCGCTGCGTCACGCCGTGGGCCGCTACGGCGTCACCGACCTGGAGCGCACGCCGGCGCTGGAGGAGGCGCTCTACCGGATCGTCAACGCCCATCAGCGCAGCGCTGCACACGTCAGCGTGATCCTCGAGCTGCTGCGCAGTCTGGGGGAGGGGGTCCCCCTGGCCGACGACCAACGCGAGGGTTTGCGCCGGAGCCTCGACCGTCTCATCGTCGCCACCCAACTGCGCCACCCCGTGGTGGGCAATGTGGCGCGCAGCGTGCGTTACCGCTGTTTCGACGCGGCTCTCATCGATCGGGCGCGGCGCGACGTGCACGACCGGGTGCGCCAGGACCTGCGGGCGCTCACCGAGGATCCGGCCGGTGCAGGTGGCGAGTTGGGGCAGAGCAGGCTGGAGCGCCTCGAGCGGATGGTGGCATCGCCACAGCCGATCCTGCCGCTCTTCGCTGACCCGTCGATCGAGGAGTCCGGCCGGGACCATCTGGTGGAGATCCTGACCAGACGGTTCTACAAGGTGGTCCCCTTCGAGGGGCCGGTCTCCTGCGAGAGCGGGCAGGGCGCGGTGCGGATCACCTATGACGACGGCGGCGAGGCCGTGCAGGTGATCGCGCTGCGAGGCACCCACGGCGATCTGGTTTCGGTGATGGACCGCGCTGCGCAGGAGATGACGGCACTGGAGAGCCCTGGACGGATCGAGCTCGACTGGTATCTCACGGGCGATGTCGCCGCACCCGACGACGCCGTCGCGGCCGAGCTGGTCACCGAGGTGGGTGCTCGGCGGTGGCCGGCGGGGTTGAGCCGCATCGCCGTGGCCATCTGTGCTCGCGGCGACGCCGGTGGCGAGGTGCGCCAGTACACGTTGCGGGCCGGAAAGGACGACTTCACCGAGGACGTGGCGGTGCGTGACCTGCACCCCATGATCGCCCGGCGGCTGCACCTGTGGCGGCTGTCGAACTTCGAGATCACCCGCCTCGAGGGCCCCGCCGACGTGTACGTGTTCGACTGTCTTGCCCGGACGAACGTGGAGGACGAGCGGTTGATTGCCGTGGCCGAGGTTCGGGACCTCACCGCCGTGCGCGATGAGGCCGGCGCCGTCACCGAACTTCCCGAACTCGAGCAGGTCCTGGCGGCCTGTTGTGACGGGTTACGGAACGCGCTGGCCGACCACCCCAGGGCGCGGCGGCTCACCTGGAACCGTGTGCTGCTCCACGTCTGGCCCCTGGTGGAGACACCCCTCGCGGAACTGCTGGGCGCGGTGTCGCGTATCGCCCCGCTCACCGAGGGGCTCGGTCTCGACCAGGTGATGGTGCAGGGTCGGGTGCGCAACGAGCGAACCGGCGAGGTGGACGAGGTCGTGGTTCGTGTCTCGAACCCCGGAACCGGTCTCAACATCCGGGTCACCGAACCCCCGACGCAGCCCCTGCAAACCCTCGACGAGTACACCCGCAAGGTGATCGAATCCCAACGGCGGGGCGCGACCTATCCATATGAGTTGGTGCCGCTCCTGGCGGGCCGGGGAGGGGAGTTCGTCGAGTACGACCTCGACGCGCAAGGCGCGCTCGTGCCGGTGACGCGCGCACCCGGGGGCAATCGCGCCGGGATCGTGGTCGGGGTGGTGCGCACGCCGGTGCCCGCCTATCCCGAGGGGATGCGACGGGTCGTGGTGATGGGCGATCCGACCCGCTCCCTCGGCTCCATCGCCGAAGCCGAGTGCGTGCGGCTCCTGGCGGCACTCGATCTGGCCGAGGAGGAGGGCGTGCCGCTGGAGTGGTTCGCGCTCTCCGCCGGTGCCCGCATCGCCATGGACAGCGGCTCGGAGAACCTCGACTGGGTCGGACGGGTGCTGCGCCGACTGGTCGAGTTCACCCAGGCGGGCGGCGAGGTCAACGTGGTCGTGGCCGGCATCAACGTCGGCGCCCAGCCGTACTGGAACGCCGAGGCCACGATGCTGCTGCACACCAAGGGCATCCTGGTGATGACGCCCGACAGCGCGATGGTGCTCACGGGCAAGCATTCGCTGGACTACTCCGGCGGGGTGTCCGCCGAGGACAACTACGGCATCGGCGGCTACGACCGGGTGATGGGTCCGAACGGGCAGGCGCAGTACTGGGCGCCGAACCTCACTGCTGCCTGCGACGTGCTGTTCGCCCACTACGAGCACACCTACACCGCGCCGGGAGAGCGCTGGGCCCGCGTGGCGCCCACGAGCGACCCCAGCGACCGCGACGTCCGCGACTTCCCGCACAGCCACCCGACGAGCGAGTTCACCACCGACGGCGACATCTTCTCGAGCAGCGCCAACCCCGAGCGCAAGAAGCCGTTCGACATCCGCACGGTGATGCGGGCGGTCAGCGACCAGGACCACGCCGTCCTGGAGCGCTGGGCGGGCATGGCGGACGCCGACACCACCGTCGTGCTCGACGCCCACCTCGGTGGCCACCCGGTGACGGTGATCGGCATCGAGTCGCGGCCGATGCCACGCCGCGGGAGCTTCCCCACCGACGGACCGGACCAGTGGACGGCGGGCACGCTGTTCCCCCGCTCGTCGAAGAAGACCGCGCGCGCCATCAACGCCAGCAGCGGCAACCGGCCGCTGGTGGTCATGGCCAACCTGTCCGGCTTCGACGGCTCTCCGGAGTCGCTGCGCAACCTGCAGCTGGAGTACGGCGCCGAGATCGGCCGGGCGATGGTGAACTTCGAGGGTCCCATCGTGTTCTGCGTGATCTCCCGGTACCACGGTGGTGCGTTCGTGGTGTTCTCCGGCGTGCTCAACGACAACATGGAGGTCCTGGCCGTCGAGGGCTCCTTCGCCTCGGTCATCGGCGGGGCGCCCGCTGCGGCCGTGGTCTTCTCCGGTGAGGTCGACAAGCGCACCGCGGCCGACCCGCGCGTCCGGGACCTGGAGGCACGCGTGGCCGCGGCCGACGAGGTCGAGCAGGCGCACCTGCGCGGCGAGCTGGCCACCCTGCGCAGCAGCGTCCGCTCGGAGAAGCTCGGTGAGGTCGCGACCGAGTTCGAGGCCGTCCACGACATCGACCGGGCGCTGCGGGTGGGGTCGGTCCACGCGATCGTCCCGGCCGCCGAGCTGCGGCCGCACCTGATCGCCGCCGTCGAGCGCGGCATGCAGCGCACCGCACCCGGCCCGTCCTGACCACCCCCACCCGCCCGGAGGGCACCCATGCAGGCCTTCGTCCTCAACCGGCACGGCCGGATGGTCTTCCCGTCGAACATCATCCCCGAGCTCGACTTCTCCTCGATGGAGAGCCTCGACCAGCTCGACCGGGTCATCCGGCGGGACTTCGAGACCAAGGCGCCCACCGGCACGGACATCCTGCAGAAGGTCGAGCAGCGGGCCTATCCCAGCCGTTACGCCCTCATGCGGGACCTCGCGCTCAACCTGTTCTGGGCCAACCGCTTCGCCATGACTATGTACGAAAAGCGCCCGACCCGCTGGCGGGACGTCCCGCGCGGCCGGTCCGACGTGTTCCTGCCGGTGCTCACGCCCTGGGTGGACGGCGACGCCAAGGTCTCGGCCGTCCGGTCGGCGTACGACGCGCTGCCTCCGCAGTGGGACGAAGGCGTGGAGGACCGCATCTTCGGCGTGCTGTTCGACGTGTTCGGCCACCGCAAGCACCACGCCACCACCCTGCCTGCGGTGAAGCCCACAGTGGCCGAGTTCCTGGCCCAGCCGGG
>JANMIX010000215.1:0-2636 GCA_031376015.1 Acidimicrobiia bacterium
CCAGGCGTACCCGCCGGCGCCCCCCGGCGACGGCAGTAGCGTTCCCGCGCATGGACGAACCGGACACCTCGTCAGTCGACCTGGACGCCGTCTCTCTGTCGGACCCGGCCTTCTGGGCTGCCGGCGACGCGTACCGCGAAGCGGTGTTCGGCAGGCTGCGCGACGAGCGGCCGGTGAGCTTTCACGAGGAAGCCGACTACGGCGGGGTCTTCCCCCAGGGGCCCGGCTACTGGGCGCTCACCCGCCACGAGGATGTGGTGTTCGCCAGCCGCCACCCTGAGCTGTTCTGCTCGGGCCGGGGTGGATCCAACATCGCTGATCTGCCCGAGGGGATCGAGGAATTCCTGGGTTCGATCATCAACATGGACAGCCCGAAGCACACCAAGCTGCGATTGCTGGTGAACCGGGGATTCACGCCCCGCATGGTGGCCCGGGTCGAGGAACAGGTGCGGGTGGTGGCCCGCGAGATCGTGGCCGAGGTGCGCGATCGCGGCGAGGTCGACTTCGTCGTCGACGTGGCCGCCCCCCTTCCGCTGCGGATCATCTGCGACATGATGGGCATTCCCCGGGTCGACAACGAGTTCATCTTCCAGAACACCAATGCCGTGCTGGCCGGCACCGACGCCGAGTACGGCGGCACCGCGGAGTCGGCGCTCAACGCCGTGCAGGCCATCTGGGCCTACGCCAACGCTCTGGGAGAACAGCGTCTCGCGGACCCGGGCGACGACATCACCTCCACCCTCATGCACGCCGAGGTCGACGGTGAGCGTCTCAGCGCCGCCGAGTTCGGTTCGTTCGTGGTCCTTTTGGTGGTGGCTGGCAACGAGACGACCCGCAACGCCATCAGCCACGGCCTGTTGGAGCTCACCCGCCGGCCCGAGCAGTTGACCGCGTTGCAGGCCGACTTCGACGGGCTCATCGACGGTGCCGTGGAGGAGATCGTGCGGTGGGCCACACCCGTGATCCATTTCCGGCGTACGGCGACCGAGGACGTGGCGCTGCCGTCGGGCCAGAAGGTGGCCGAGGGCGACAAAGTGGTGCTCTGGTACAACTCGGCCAACCGCGACGAACGCTTCTGGACCGAGCCCGACCGGTTCGACATTCGCCGCAGCCCGAATGAGCACGTCGGCTTCGGTGCCGGAGGGCCGCACTTCTGCCTGGGTGCCAACCTGGCCCGCCGCGAGATCAAGGTGATGTTCGAGGAGTTGTGGGCCGTGCTGCCCGGCATCCGAGCCACCGGCGAGCCCTCCATGCTGGAGAGTGCCTTCATCCACGGCATCAAACACCTGCCCGCTGCCTGGTGACCCCGCGCCGGGTCGGTAGGGTCGGCTCCCATGCGCCTGCGATACAGCGACGAGGACGAGGCCTTCCGGGCCGAGCTGCTGGCCTGGTTGGAGACCAACCCGCCTCCGCTGGCCGAGGAGGCGGCCGACCCGCCCCGATCCTCGGCCGACCGGCGCCCTTGGGCGGTTGCCTGGCAACGCACGCTTTTCGACGCCGGCTGGCTGGTGCCGGGCTGGCCGCCCGAGCACGGGGGCCGCAACGCCACCGCCACCCAGCAGATGATCTACTTCGAGGAGTTCACCAAGCGGCGCATCCGCCGCACCACGAACCCCCAAGGGCTCAGCATCATCACGCCCTCCCTCCTCGACCACGGCACCCCGGAGCAGATCGAGCGCTACGCCCTGCCCACGCTGCGGGCCGAGGTGGCGTGGTGCCTGGGCATGAGCGAGCCCAACGCCGGCAGCGACCTGGCCTCGCTCACGACCCGGGCCGTCAAGGACAGCGACCAGTTCGTGATCAACGGCCAGAAGGTGTGGACCAGCGGCGCCCAGCACGCCGACCTGTGCCTCTGCTTCGTGCGTACCGACCCCACCGCCCCCAAGCACAAGGGCATCAGCGTGCTGGTGGTCGACATGCGCAGCCCCGGCATCGAGCACCGCACCATCTCAGAGCTCATCGGCCCCGATCACGCCGACTTCAACGAGGTGTTCTTCACCGACGTCGCCGTCCCCGCCGAGAACCTGGTGGGTACCCTCAACGACGGCTGGCGGTTGTCCATGGGCTCGCTCGGTCACGAGCGGGCCATGTTGTGGATCCAGTACGCGTATGACCAGCAGCGCCTCGTGGAGCAGCTGGTCGAGGCCGGCCGGTCGCACGGCGCCGACGACGTGTTCCGTGATGCAGTGGCCACCGCCGCCATCGACGCAGTCGCGCTGCAGGCCCTCGGCTACCGGGGCTTCGCCAAGTTCGTGAAGGGCCAGGCCTCGCCCGAGCACTCGATCCTCAAGCTGTTCGGGAGCGAGTCGCTCCAGCGCGCCTGCCTGGCCGGCGCGGAGTTCGCGGGCCCCGATGGCCTCGACCTCGAGGGCGGCGCGCCCGACAGCTGGCGGCCGGGGAACTGGATGATGCAGTACCTGCGGACCTTCGGAGCCACCATCCCCGGCGGCACCAGCGAGATCCAACGCAACATCATCGCCGAGCGCGTGCTGGGTCTTCCCCGCTAGCCGTACCCACTCCGGGTCGTGGCCTCCCAGCCGCGGGCGGTAGAACTTGCGGCCATGAGTGATGCGAATGATGCGGTCAACCTGGCTCTGCTCCTGTTCCGGGTGTGCGCCGGCCTGACGATGGCCATG
>JANMIX010000247.1:0-4746 GCA_031376015.1 Acidimicrobiia bacterium
GCAGGCGGTCGTCACCGCCCAGCAGCAGGCGGCAGCCAAGGCGGCCGCGGCCAAAGGTGATGCCGACGCGGCCGCGGCGCGAGCCAAGGCTCCCGCCCTGTCACCCCAGCAGTTGGACTACATCCGCGCCCAGGCCGAGCAGGCCTGCGCCACGAACCAGAACTGCACCCTGGTCATCACCGACGGCGGCACGAACGTCAACGTCAACACCGGCGGCCAATCGGCCAACTGACGCAGCGGCGGGTTGGTTGCGGACCTTGGTTGCCGGCGCGCGGCGCGCGCCCGGGTGTCAGCGCAGGCGGTCGGACAGGGCCCGACGGTCGACCTTGTCCATCGGCGTCAGCGGGAGGGCGTCGAGGATCACCAGATCCTCGGGCAGCTTGTAGCCGGCCAGCCGCCCCGACGCGAACGAGCGCACCTCGGCCAGTGTCGGTGCGGCGGCGCCGGGCGCCAGCACCACGAAGGCCACCCCGACCTCGCTCATGACGGCGTCGGGTTTGGCTGCCACTGCGGCGCCGAGGATGGCGGGATGTTCCAGCAGCACCGCCTCCACCTCCTGGGGGTGCACGTTGTAGCCGCCGCGGATGTACATGTCGGTCGTGCGCCCGATCAGGCGGAGCCGGCCGGTCGACGCGTCGATCTGGCCCAGGTCGCCGGTGTGGAGCCAGCCGTCGCTGTCGAGGGTGCGGGTGGTGAGGTCGGGCTCGCCCCAGTAGCCGTCCATCACGGCGGGGGAGCGGAGCAGCACTTCGCCGGAGCTGGGATCGAGCCGCAACTCCACCCCCGATCGGGGAAGACCCACCGTGTGGATCTCGTCCTCGTCGGGTTCGAAGGACGTACCGGTGCCCACACCGCCCGACTCGGTGGAGGAGTAGCGGATCGAGTACCCGGCGCCGAAGCGGTCGCGGGCCTCACGCACCAGCGCGGCGGGCGAGGGCCCCGCGCCCACGACAATGGTCTTCACGCACGAGGTGTCGTAGCGATCGAAGTCGGCCACGCCCAACATCAGGCCGATCTGGGCCGCCACCCCGCCCAGGGCCTGCACCCGGTGTTCCGCCACCAACTGCAGGGTTCGCTCGGCCCGCCAGCGCTCCTGCAGCAGCAGGGTGACCCCCTGGCGCAGGTACCACGGCAGCTTGGTCATGAACCCGATGTGAGGGAACTGGGTGGTGGCGATCATGGGTCCGCCGCCGCCCCAGGAATCGAGCGAGCCCGTGTCCATCGCCACGATGGCGCGCAGTTGCCGGTCTCGGAACAGCGCACCCTTGGGCACGCCCGTCGAGCCCGAGGTGAACACGATGCAGACCGCTCGGCCAGGGTCGTTGTGGGGGTCGGGCGGTGGTTGGCCCGGCTTGCCGTGCAGCAGCGCGGGATCGTCGAGGACGAGGTCGGCACCCAGCCGATCCAGGACGCGGGCCCGCTCGGGACCGGCCAGGCGGGGGCTCACCCCGGCGGTGAGCGCGCCGAGCTTGGCCAGCGCCAGGTAGGCCACGACATAGGACGGGTCCGAGGGCAGCACCAGCCCCACCACGGCGCCGGGTTCGATGCCGTGATCGCGGCCGAGCACCACGGACGCCTCATCGGAGCGGCGGTCCAACTCGGCGTAGGTCACCTCCGTGCCGTCCTCGGCCACCAGCGCGGCCCGATCACCGAAGCGTCGCGCCGCGCCCCGGAGGGACTCGACCAGGATGCTCACGATGCGGGCTGGATCAGTCCGGGTCGAGGGCCAGCATTCGGATGGCGTTGCCCCGCACGATCTTGTAGATCGTCTCGTCGCTGAGACCGGCCATCATGGCGGTGGCCACCGCCTTGGTCTCGGGCCATGTCGAGTCGGTGTGGGGGTAATCGGTCTCGAAGGTCACGTTGTCCTCGCCGATCGCACGCAGGCTCTCGAGGCCGAAGTTGTCGCGGAAGAAGCAGCCGTACATCTGCCGGAAGTAGTAGGTGGAGGGCGGCTCGGGGATGAGGTCCGCCACACCGCCCCAGGCCCGGTGCTCTTTCCACACGGTGTCGGCCCGCTCGAGGATGTAGGGGATCCAGCCGATCTGCCCTTCGCTGTAGGCCAGGCGCAGCCGGGGGTAGCGCACCAGCACGCCCGAGAAAAGGAAGTCGGTCATCGAGGCCATGGCGTTGTTGAAGCTCAGCGACGCTGCCACCGCCACGGGGGCATCGCCGGAGGTGGCGGGCATCCGTGAGGACGAGCCGATGTGCATGTTCACGCAGGTGTCGGTCTCCTCGCAGGCGGCGAAGAAGGGATCCCAGAACCGGGTGTGGATCGACGGCAGGCCGAGGTGGGCGGGGATCTCGCTGAAGCACACGGCCCGCACGCCTCGTGCCGCGTTGCGGCGCACTTCGGCGGCGGCCAGGTCGGTGTCCCACAGCGGGATGATGATCAGCGGGATGAGCCGTCCGCCCGAGTCGCCGCACCACTCCTCGACCATCCAGTCGTTGTAGGCCTTGATGCAGGCCAGTCCGAGATCGCGGTCGGTGGCCTCGGTGAAGGTCTGACCGCAGAACCGGGGGAAGCTTGGGAAGCAGAGGGACTTGTCGACCCAGTTGAGGTCCATGTCCTCGAGGCGGGCCTTGGGGTCGTAACAGCCGGGACGCATCTCGTCGTAGGTGATGGGCACCGCCGTCATCTCGTCGCGGGAGAACCCGGCGGCGGCCACGTGCCGTTTGTTGATGTAAACGAGGTCCTCGAAGATCCAGCAGTCGCCCTCGGGGCCGTCGGGGTCGTAGGTCTGCTCGTAGGTTCCGCCCCCGATGTGGCGCATCGTGCCGATACCCCGACGCTCGACGCGGGGACCGGCCGCCCGCCATTTCTCCGGGAGCCACGTCTGCCACAGGTGGGGCGGCTCCACCACGTGGTCGTCCACGCTGATGATTTTCGGCAGTTCGGCCACGGCGTCGTCTCCCGGTTTCTGACGGACCGTCAGATTCTAGGGGAGCCGCCGGCGCCGGGGACGAACGCACGCCCTTGCGCGCGAAGTCTGAACTATGTTCAAATACTGAAGATGATTCAAGAAAACCGGGACGGGCCAGGCGTCGCCGCGGTCGAGCCAGTGGGCCGCCGGGAACGCAACCGCCTCGCCCGTCACCGCGCCTACCTCAACACGGCGTTGACCCTGGCCACCGAGGAGGGGCTCGAGGCGCTCACCATGCAGCGGCTGGCCGACCTGGTCGACTGCGCCATCGGCACCGTCTACACGTACTTCCCGTCCAAGGGCGCGCTGGTGGCCGAGGTGCAGCGCGAAGCGATCGAACGTCTCACCGCCAGCTATCTGCTCCTGCGGCCCCGGGTTGATGCCCGGGTCGAGGATGAACGCTCCGACCACGCGGCTGCCCTCACCCATGTGCTGGCCTTCGTGCGCTTCTGGATCGACGCCGAACGGACCTACCCCCAGGAGCGCCGCCTCCTTCAGTTGTTGATGTCGGCCGCGCCCACTGCTGGGGTGCCCGATGAGGAAGCCGGTCGGGTCCTGCCTGCCGCCCTCCGGCTGCTCGGCCTGGCCGCCGAGCGCATCGGCCACGCCGCGGCGACCGGCGCGCTCGGGCCGGCCGATGCCATGGAGCGCACCGTCACCCTGGCGGCGTCCCTGTCGGGCGTGCTGGAACTGGGCCGGCTCAACCGCTGGGATGCCGACCTGCTCGACGGCCAGCGTCTCGCCATCGCATTCGTCGACGACCTGCTCACCGGATGGGGTGCCGACCCCGGTGCCCTGGCCGGAGCTCATATCCACATCGCCGCCTTGGCCAAGGCCGGCCCGCTGGCGCGCGCACTGCCCGACGAACGAGGAACCTCATGACTGTGCCCCTCACCGCCCTCGCCTTCCTGGCGGGCTGGTTTGCCTGGACTCTGGCCGAGTACCTGTTGCACCGCTTCGCCATGCATGCCCTGCGGGGTCGGGGCATCGCGTCGCGCGAACACCTGCGCCATCACTCGACACGCGACTCGATCCTGGAGTACTGGGCGCTGTCGTGGACCGGCGTGTTCCTGGTGGCCATCGGCCTGGTGGCGGGCCTGGGCCTGCCCGTGGCCTTCGGGGTGGGCTACGTGTTCGGCTACGGCTTCTATGACCTGCACCACTACCGGGCCCACCGCAAGCCGATCGCCAACCGCTACGAGCGCTGGCTGCGCAAGCACCACTTCCACCACCACTTCGGCCACCCCCTCGCCAACCATGGCGTGACGCTGCCGCTGTGGGACCACGTATTCGGCACCTACGAGGAGCCGGGCATGGTCAAGGTGCCCCGCCGCATGGCCATGATCTGGCTGGTCGACGACCAGGGCGAGGTGCTGGCGCAGTACGCCGGTGACTACGCCATCGCCGGGGTGCGCGTCCTCACCGAAGAGCAGAGGGCCGAGGACGTGCGCAACGCCTTCGCCAACGTCGCGCCGACCGTGTAGTGCCGGCACGGGACTCGAGGCGGGTTGTGCGCCGATCTGGATCAGATAATCTGATGTGATGAAGGAGATCACGGCGACTGACGCGGCACGAGGCTTCTCCGCGCTGCTCGACGCAGTCGAGCACGAAGGCGAGACCTTCGTGGTGACCAGAGCCGGCCGAGGTGTCGCCCGCATTCAGCCTGCCGCTGCCGCATCGGGAGCAGCGGTCAAGTCCCTGCTGCGCTCGCACCGACCTGACGCCGGCTGGGCTGACGATCTCCGTGCCGTGCGCCGGGACACGCCCGAGCAGGAGCGCGAATGGCCCGGGTGATACTCGACACCACTGTCCTCGTGTCAGC
>JANMIX010000281.1:0-2011 GCA_031376015.1 Acidimicrobiia bacterium
GCAGGCGGGCCAGCACACCGGGGACGTCGAGGAGACCGTCACCGCTCACCACCACCTCGCGGCCCAGCACCACCTTGCGCAACCCGGTGCTGGCGATCGTCTTCACCGCCAGCGCCACGACCGCCTCGTAGGCCTCCTCGGGCCGGGCCGGTGCCACCGTGAACCGGCGGGCCCGGGCCGGCCCCCGCTCGAGGTCGGCCACGTCGGCATCGGCCCATTCCTCGGCGACGACGCCGGCCGGGGCCGGCTCCGTCCCCGCCGGTGTCACGGTCGTGCGCCACCGCACCCCGTCCTCACTGCACCCGATGATGACCTCGGGCACCACCAGGTTGGCGGGCCCGTCGGGATCGAACGGCAGGGCGCCGAAGGCCACCGGTCCACAGCCCGGGAGGCCCACGGTGTCATCCACCTCGATGGTGGCCAGGGCGGCGGTCACCACGGCCGGGTCGGCGGAGGGGATCCGCAGGGCCACCCCCCGGCCGGCCAGACCGGCGCGGGACCGCTCCAGGAAGAGGACCCCGCCGTCGCCGGCCGCGGCCAGCAGGTCGACCTCACCGTCCACCCGCCGGGTCACGGCCACCAAGGGGGCGTTCACCGCTGACGGGTACCGGTGAGGAGTTGGGAGATGCCCATCGACAGCAACTGGCGGCGCGGGTCCGAGAAGCCGGCGGAGCCGATCATGCCCACCAGGCGCTCGGGCGGGGGCAGGTAGGCCACCGACTTGGGGAGGTAGCGGTAGGCCGCGGGGTCCGACAGCAGCCCGCCGATGAGGGGTACGACCCGGCCGAAGTAGAAGGCGTGGCCCCACCGCAGCAGCGGGTTGGCCGGCTCGGCCACTTCCAGCAACGCCATGCGGCCGCCGGGCCGCAGCACCCTGGCCACCTCGTTGAGGAACCCCTCGAGTTCCACGAAGTTCCGCAAGGCGAACCCGCACGTCACGCCGTCCACGGAGGCGTCGGGCAGCGGGAGGCGAAGGGCATCGGTGTGCACCAGCGGTGCGTAGGTGCGGGCGGCGGCCAGCATCCCGAAGGAGATGTCGGCGCCGATGGGGCGCAGGCCGGCCGCCTGGAGCTCGCGGCAGAAGTCGCCTGTGCCGCAGGCCAGGTCCAGCACCGTGCTGCCGGCGGGCAGTTCCAGGGCGCGCACCGTGCGCCTACGCCAACGCACGTCCATGCGGAAGGTCATGATCCGGTTGACGAGGTCGTAGCGCGGGGCGATGGCGTCGAACATGGCCCGTACGGCCACGACCTTCTCGTCGCCCTCGGGCAGGTGATCGGCGTCGATGGTGACGCGGGTGCGGGGATGGGGATCGATCGCCATGACGCCCTGCAGGCTACGGGGCGAATCCGATGTGCGTGGCAGACTCCCGCCATGGCCATCGACTTCACGTTCCCCCCCGAAGTGGACGAGATCCGCGAGCGGGTCCGCACGTTCATGGAGACCGTGGTGCGGCCCATCGAGCGGCGGGCCGACGAGGAGGAGTGGAGCCGCAACGACTGGGTCCGCGCCATCGTGGAGATGCGGGGTGCGGCCAAGGAAGCCGGCCTGTGGTTGCCCCACATGCCCGCCGAGTACGGCGGCATGGGCCTCGGCCACGTCGCCATGGCGGCCGTGTCGGCGGAGGCGGCCCGCACCCGCATGGGTCCCTTCGCCCTGAACGCCCAGGCGCCGGATGAGGGGAACATGCACACGCTGCTGCACTGGGGCACCGACGAGCAGAAGAAGGAGTACCTCCAGCCGCTGTGCGACGGGTTCAAGGTGGTCGACGGGAAGCCCCGCGCCTTTCGCTCCTGCTTCGCCATGACCGAACCGGAGGTGGCCGGCTCGGACCCCACCCTCATCCGCACCAACGCCTACCAGGACGGTGACGAGTGGGTGGTGAACGGCCACAAGTGGTTCATCTCCGGGGCCCGGGGCGCCGCCTTCGCCATCCTCATCGCCCGCACCGAGGACGACCCCGACCTGCCCCAGGCCGCCAACACCGCCTTCATCGTGGACATCCCCAGCGAGG
>JANMIX010000283.1:0-2729 GCA_031376015.1 Acidimicrobiia bacterium
CTCGGCCCGGGCATCGGGGTCCAGAGGGCGTGCCGGCGCGGGCTCCACCGGCGCGTCGCTCACGGTTGCTCCCATCGGCGCCAACGCCGGAAGGCCAGCACGACACCGGCGCCGGCGCCCACCAGGGCCGCCGCGGGCAGCACCCACACCAGACCGGCCAGGCCCGACGCCGCCGGACGCAGCAGGATGTCCTGGCCGTACTGGGCGGCGAAGTAGTCGCGGATCTCGGCGTCGCTCTCGCCGATGCCGATGCGACGGGCCGCCTCGGTGCGGATGGCCTTGGACGCCGGCGCGTCCGACTCGGCCACGGACTGGCCCCGGCACGTTGGGCACTTGATGGTCGACTCGAGGGCCCGGGCCCGGTCGCCGGGATCCACCGGCCCGTTGCGGGCGCTGCCCACGCTGAAGGCCACTACCAGCACCACCGCCATCAGCGCATAGGAGATCCAGAGCCGTTTCAACTGCCGGGCCTCGACGCCTCGGACCCGAAAAGCGCCACAGTGAGATCGTTGAGTTCCTTGTCGAGTGCCAGGCCCGTCACCCCACCGCGGATGCGCGCTCGAGCGATGCCGGCAGGGTCGACGAGAATCGACTCGGGCACCCCGGTCACCGAGTAGTCCAGGGCGATGCGCCCTTCGTCACCGACCACCACCGGCCAGTCCCCGCCGTTGGCCCGGAAGTAGTCACGCACCTTGCCGGGGTCGTCCTGGAACACCACCGACACGAGCGCGGCGTCACGGGCCTGGGCGTGACGGCGGGCGAAGGAATCGAGTTCGGGATGCTCCTGCTGACAGGGCACGCACCAGGTGGCGAAGAAGTTCACCACCACCCACCGGCCCCGGTAGGCGTCCAGGTCGAAGGTGGTGCCGTCGAGGGTCTTGCCCTCGAGCGCAGGAGCCGGCTTGCCCAGGAGCGGGTCGTAGTCGGTGCGCTTGGCGGTCACCAGCACCACCACCAGGACTGCCAGCACCATCCCCACGGCCACAGCCACGTAGCGCGCGGCGCGGCCGCCGCGCGGCGGGGCAGCGAGCAGTTCGGCGTCGTCCATGTTCAGACCGCGGCGAGAGTGGGCTCAGGCCCCGTCGCGGCGGGCGCCTCACCGACGCTGGACGACACGGGATCCAGTGGGTCGCGACGCCGGCCGGGGAAGGCGGCCAGGGCCGCGCCGAGGCCGATGATGCCGCCGCCGATCCACATCCACGAGGCCAGGGGTTCGACGATGATCCGCAACGTGATGGCGTCACCGGCCTGCGGGGTCGTGAGCAGGGTCAGGTACACGTCGTCGAGCACCGAGTGACGCAGCGACGGCGTGCTGATGGCCTGGCTGCCGAAGATGAAGTTCTTCAGCGCAGGGGCGAAGACCTTGCCGTCGACACGCACCCGGGCCGCCACGATGGTGGCGGTGGCCTCCACGCGGGCCTCGCTGCCCAGGTACTCGATGGTGTGGCCCTGCAGTTCGAGTCGATCGCCGGGGCGCATCGTGCGTTCGCGTTCGGACTGGAAACTGGTGGAGGCGATATAGGCGCAGATGAGGATGATCACGCCGAGGTGCACGATCATCCCGCCGTTGGTTCGTCCCACGAAACCGCGCCATCCCTGCCGGCGGGTGGCCAGCAGCACCTGTCGCAGCGCCGCCCCCGCCGCGAATCCACCCAGCCCGAAACAGGCCAGTTGGGTGACCCCCTCCGCACCGGCGGCCACGGCGGCGACGACCACGGCCGTGCCGGTCCACGCCGGCCACACCAGACGGCGGGCCAGGGTCTCTCCGGTGGTCTTGCGCCACGGCAGGACCGGCGCCACCGCCATCAGGCCGAGGAGGGCCAGGCCCAGGATCTGGCCGAAGAAGTCGAACCAGGGACGGCCCACCGAGAGCCGGTCGCCGTTGGCCGCCTCCACCACGAGGGGCCACACGGTGCCCAGCAGCACGGCGAAGGCGAAGGCGGCGAAGAGCACGTTGTTGATCTGGAAAGCGCCTGCGCGCGACAGCGGCGAGTCCATGCGGCCGGGCGAACGGAGCCGGTCGCCCCGCCACCTGATGAGGCCCACCGTCACCAGCACGATGAGGCCGAAGAACGACAGGATGGCCGGGCCGATCCCCGACTCGGTGAAGGCGTGTACCGAGTCGAGCACGCCCGAGCGAGTGAGGAACGTGCCCAGGATGGTGAGGCTGAACGTGGCGCACAGCAGCGTCAGGTTCCAGACGCGCAGCATCCCGCGCCGCTCCTGGACCATGACCGAGTGCAGGTAGGCGGTGCCGGTGAGCCAGGGCAGGAACGACGCGTTCTCCACGGGGTCCCAGGCCCAGGCTCCGCCCCAGCCGAGCACCTCGTAGCTCCACCAGGCCCCCAGCACGATGCCGACCGACAGGAACCCCCAGGCGAACAGGGTCCAGCGCCGGGTCTCCAGCAGCCATCCCTCACCCAGACGTCCCGTGGCCAACGCGGCGATCGCGTAGGCGAAGGGCACCGTGAACCCGACGTAACCGAGGTAGAGCTTCGGCGGGTGGAACGCCATCAGCAGGTTGTTCTGCAACAGCGGGTTGGGACCGGGCCCGTCGAGGAAACCGACCGGCGGGCTGAACCGCACAAACGGATCGGCCGGGCCGACATGGGGAAGCATCAAGCCGAAGAAGAACAGGCACACGACGAACATCGTGAGGGTGGCCCAGCCCACCAGGGGGTCCTCGGCACGATCGCGGAACTTGTGATGGGTGGCCAGCAGGTAGCCGG